>JAPLJU010000061.1 GCA_026388445.1 Deltaproteobacteria bacterium | reverse complement strand
TGTGCTGACGCAGAAAAAAGTGCAGGCCGAATTGAGGGAGGCGGCGAAGGCCGCGCTCGGAGTACTCGAGTCCAGGCCGGAGGCCTTCGGTATCGTGATCTTCGGGCGATCCTATAACGCTTTTGTCTCCGATGCCCACATGGGGATCCCGCAGAAGATTGCCTCGCGGGGCATTGCGGTCATCCCCGTGGATCTCCTCCCGCTCGAGGACGAACCGGTCGACGACAATCTGTACTGGTCTGCCGGTCAGACGATCCTGCGGGGGGCCAGTTTCGTGAAGAAACACCCGCAGCTCTTCGGCTGCTATGTGACCAACTTCTCCTGCGGCCCCGATTCCTTTCTCGTCGGTTTTTTCAGAGACATCATGAAAGAGAAACCCTCCCTCACGCTGGAACTCGACAGCCACGTTGCCGACGCGGGTCTCGAGACGAGGATAGAGGCCTTTGTGGACATCATACGGAGCTTCCGGGTTCACGAAAAGAAAAAACCACTTAACCGTGCACCGCTGCGTCCTGAACGGCCCGCATGCCGCTTTGATCCCGATAGACAGGTCTTCATCGATGAAACGGGTGAGCGTTATTCCCTTCATCACCCGAGGGTTCACCTCGTGTTACCTTCGATGGGGAGATACACCGCTGAACTCATCGCCGCGGCCTTCGGGGGCTTCGGGATCAGGGCCACAGCCCTGCCGCCGCCCGACCATGAGGTTCTGGAACTCGGAAAGGATCACACCCTCTGCAAGGAGTGCCTCCCCCTTCAGCTCACGGTGGGCAGCCTGATCAAGTATCTCAAGACGAGGCGCGACGAAGACGAGCGTCTCGTGTATTTCATGCCGACGGCGTCGGGTCCCTGCCGTTTCGGTCAATATTCCACCTTTATGGAAAAGATGATTCGAAAGGCCGGGATCCGCCATACCGCCGTCTTTTCGCTTTCCGGCGAAAAAAGTTATGGAGAGATCGATGGTGAATCACTGGTCTCCAAGATGTGGTCATGCCTCGTCATCTCGGATATCATGGAAGAGATTTATTCGGTCCTCCTGACCTGCGCCACTCACCCCGTCCACGCCGGGGAGATCTTCCGGGCGGAATGGGAGAGGATCAAGAGGACCGTGGGAAAAGGGGTCGATTTCAAGGCACTGACCGAATGCCTCATAACGGCGGCCGATCGCCTCGGGGAGATTCCTCTTCTGAAAGATCCCGCTGATACACCGGCCATTCTGCTCAGTGGGGAGATCTACGTTCGACATGATGACCTCTCAAGGCAGTACCTCGTCGAGAAACTGGCCGAGAAGGGATTCATCGTTCGCGTGTCAAGTAACATCGAGTGGTTGTATTATTCCGACTGGTGTTATCGGAAGGGGCTCACCGCTTTCCGGATCAGCCCCCGGGAACGGTTCGTGCTCATGGTCCGTACCGCCTTCATGAGAAAGCAGGAAAGGGCGATCAAGGAGATCATGAGCCGGTCAGGGCTCATCAAAAATCGGCTGGAGGATTTGAACCGGACGCTTGCGTGCGGGAAAGCTTTCATTCATCCGATGCTGACCGGAGAGTCCATCCTGACCGTGGGAGCCGCCATGGCTGAAATCCTCGATCATTGCTGCGGGGTCATTGCCCTCGGCCCCTTCGGCTGCATGCCGAATCGAATCGCGGAAGCCATCCTCTCGAACGAGATGAGAGGCGAGGTGAAGGGGAAGTTCGCGGGAAGCTGCGGGTCAATAAACCCGCTCCTGGACAGGATCGAATCATTGCCGTTTCTGGCGATCGAAAGTGACGGGAATCCCTTCCCGCAGATCATCGTGGCGAAGCTTGAGACGTTTCTTCTTCAATCAGCCAGGGTTCATGAAGAGATCATGGCCCTGCGCGAGCCTGCGGACGAACGGATGTCGCGGCTGCGTCCCGATGCAACAATGCTGTTGATAAATGATAAGCCTTCGATTATATTCTCCGCCTATTTTTGATCTTTCTACTGAGGAGGTAGTACGATGAAGAGGAGAAGTTCTTACGCCTTGACTTCAGCAGCCCTGGTGATGGTCATGATGATCACGCTGGTCCCCGCACAGCCCGGTTTTGCGGCAAAAAGGGCGGCGTCCGAAATCGTCGGGACAAACCCGGGTTTCGTGGATCTCGTGGATCGCGTGAAGCCCGCCGTTGTCAATATCAGTACATCCAGGACGGTCAGGGTCCCGGGCAACCCCTTTCAGCACTTCTTCGGACCCTTCCGGGGATCCCCCTTCGGCGACATACCCGACCGGGAGAGAAAACAGCGAAGTCTCGGCTCCGGGTTCGTCATCGATCCGGGGGGCCACATCATCACGAACAACCATGTCGTTGCCGGTGCCGAGGAGATCCGCGTGAAACTTGCCGACGGCAGGGAACTGCCGGTTCAGGTTGTCGGACGGGATCCGAAAACGGACATAGCGCTCTTGAAGGTGGTCAGCCCCGTGAAGGATCTCCAGACGCTCCCCCTGGGCGATTCAGACAATGTGAAGGTGGGGGAGTGGGTGATTGCGATCGGAAACCCCTTCGGGCTGGCGCTGACGGTCACCCAGGGGATCGTGAGCGCCACGGGTCGGGTGATCGGCGCCGGGCCCTACGATGATTTCATCCAGACCGATGCCGCCATCAACCCGGGAAACAGCGGGGGACCGCTGATCAACCTCAAGGGAGAGGTGATCGGGATCAATACGGCGATCGTCGCGGCCGGGCAGGGTATCGGTTTTGCCGTGCCGAGCAATATCGCGAGGGCCGTTGTTGCCCAGCTCAAGGAGAAGGGAAAGGTCGTGCGAGGCTGGATTGGTGTGTCCACGCAAACCGTCACGCCGGAACTGGCACCCGCCTTCGGGTTGAAAGAGCCGAAGGGAGCCCTTGTGAGCGAAGTCGCGGCGGGTGGCCCCGCGGCAACAGCCGGTATGAAGCGCGGTGACGTCATCGTGGCCTTCAACGGGAAGGAAATCAGGAATGTCCTCGATTTACCAAAGTGGGTTGCGGATGCCCCCATCGGGAAGGATACGCCTGTGACGATTGTACGCGATAAGAAAGAGATGACTCTTCGCGTCAAGGTTGCGGAGCTCAAGGAACAGCCGGTACAGCAGCCATCACGCAAACGCCCCCGATCATGATCCCCTCTCCACACCCCGCGGGATGAGGAGGGTTCCGCAGTGAAACGGCGGCACCCTCCCCGCATTCGGAAAAGACACCCACCCGACAGCCAGACTCCGGTCAAAGATCGGCATCTCCTTGAAAGGGCAAGAAAAATCTGTTGACTCTAACATTTCCATGTATTAGGTTTTCATCAGGGAAGTATTCATATTATTTGGATGTTTTGAGATCTTGAGTGACAGGAAAATTTACGTTCAGACCTTTGGCTGCCAGATGAACGTCCACGACTCCGAGCAGATGATCGAGTTGCTCAAGGGTCATGGATATCAACCCACGAGAGAGCCGAAGCGTGCTGATCTCATCATCGTTAATACGTGCAGCATCAGGGAAAAAGCTGACCAGAAGGCATACAGTCAGCTGGGTCGATACCGGGGGTTGAAAAGAAAAAAGCCCGGGCTCATCTTGGGGGTGAGCGGCTGTCTGGCCCAGCAGTTGGGCGGCGAGTTCTTTAAAAAGATCCCTCACTTGGACTTTGTCCTGGGGACCCATAACATTCACAGGCTCCCGTCCGTGCTCGAGACCGTCGAGAGGACGGGGTCGCCCCTCGTGGAGACGGCCTTCCATGAAACGGTGCCTTCCACCGGAATCGTCACGATTCCCGAGAAGGGAACCGTCACGGCTTTCGTGACCATCATGCAGGGCTGTAACAACTTCTGCGCCTTTTGCGTGGTGCCTTATCTGCGGGGCGTGGAAGAGAGTCGGAAGTTCGGGGACATCGTGGCGGAGGTCCGGATGCTGGCCTCTTCCGGCGCCAAGGAGGTGACCCTCCTCGGTCAGAATGTGAATTCCTACGGCAAGACCCTCGGGGACGGCCACAACTTCGCATTGCTTTTAAAAGCCATCGGGGAGGTGCACGGCATCGGGAGAATCCGGTTCACGACTTCTCATCCCAGGGATCTCACCGAGGATATCATCCGTTGTTTCGCAGAGGTCGAGAAGGTCTGCGAGCACATCCATCTGCCGGTGCAGTCCGGATCGGACCGGATCCTGAAAAGGATGAACCGTTATTACACGAGGGAGGACTACCTCGCGAAGGTGGAAAAGCTCCGGGAGGTCTGTCCGGATATCAGCATCACCTCCGACATGATCGTTGGCTTCCCCGGTGAGACGGAGGCGGATTTCCGGGCGACCCTGGACCTGATGGAGAAGATCAGGTTCGACGGTCTCTTTTCTTTCAAATATTCGGAGCGGCCCGGAACGGCGGCGTCGCGACTCGACGGGAAAGTGCCCATGGAGGAAAAGGGCCGCAGGCTGCGGGAGCTTCAGGCCCTTCAGGAAAAACACACGCTGCAGAAAAACCTGGCCTGTGTGGGGCGGAAGGAGGAAGTCCTCGTCGAGGGTTACAGCAAGCAGAACAGACGGGAGTTCATGGGGCGGACGCGAAACAACCGGATCGTGAACTTCGGCTCAAGGGAAAATTGCCTGGGCAGGACCGTCTCCGTTCATATTTCGGCGGCGTATCAGCATTCGCTTCGCGGCGAGCTGGAGCCTCTTTGATCAATCGTTTAGGAGGTTATTGATGTTTGTTGAAATGAAGGTCTCGGGTCTGACGATAGACCCCCTGACGAACACACCCATTGTTATCCTGAAGGACCTGGAAGGGAAGCGGGCGGTTCCCATATGGATCGGGCTCTTCGAGGCAAGCGCGATTGCGACGGAGCTTGAAAAGATCAGCTTCTCCCGCCCCATGACCCATGACCTTCTGAGGGAGATGGTGAAGATTCTGGATGGAAAGGTGATCAAGATTGAAATCATTGATCTGAAAAACAACACGTTCTTTGCCCTGATCCATCTCATGAAGGATGGAAATGTCGTGACCATAGACTCCCGTCCGAGCGATGCCATCGCGCTGGCCCTCCGGGTCAACGCCCCCATTTATATTGCCGAACAGGTCATCGAGAAATCGAGAAGCATCGATTTCGTCAAGAAAGGGGAAGAACTGGACAAACTCAAGAAGGAGGACCTGGAGGATTTTTTGGAAAACCTTTCCGACGAGGATTTCGGGAAGTACAAGATGTAGCTTATCGGGGCCCGTATCCGGCGGACCGAAGGTTTCGTTCTCCTGAGGGTGTCAGTCATGGAAGAGATCCGGAAAATTTATCTGAAGATGGGAGACAAGGTGGTCCATAAGCGTTTCCCCCAGTGGGGTATGGGAGTCGTTGTCGAGGAGTGGAATTCTTTGGTCCTCGGCGGAATCTCTTACGTGAAGATATCCTTCCGTGACGGACGGACCAGGGTTTTCGACAATAACTTTTCGAATGCCTGTTGCTGTTACTACGCCGGGATCAGGCGGTGCTCGTGATATAAATATCTGCCACAAGAACACACGGAATAACGACCAGTCCTGAATCCGATGTGAGGGCCTCCTGTGTGTGTTTTCGTGGCTATTCTTTTTATGAAATGACAAAAGACGGCACAACACTGGAAAAGTTCATCAGAGAGTTCGGCGCCTATCTGGAAAATGAGCGGAACCTCAGCCCTCACACGAAAAGGAATTACCTGGTCGACCTGAATCAGTTCAGGGGATTTCTTGAGGATCAGGACATCCTGCCGGGGGGAAGGCTGGACCAGATTGACCACATGGTGATCCGGTCCTTTTTGAGTTCTCTTTATCGAAAAAAAGCGAAGCGGAGCACCGTATCCAGGAAGGTGGCGGCGCTTCGATCTTTTTTCAATTTTCTCGTGCGGCGGGGGAGGATTAAACAAAGCCCCGCCGAGATGGTGCAGTCGCCCAGAACCGACAAGTACCTGCCTGTCAGTCTCTCGGTGGATGAGGTGTTCTCGCTTTTGAAGGTGACCTTTGGGGACGATCCTGCGGGACGCCGGGACAGGGCTATTCTGGAGCTCATCTACTCTTCCGGTGTCCGGGTTGGAGAATTGACAGGTCTCAATCTCGGGGATATCGATCTGGACCAGGGGGTTATGAAGGTCAGGGGAAAGGGAAAGAAAGAGAGGATCGTTCCCGTGGGGAGACCGGCCATCTCGGCCCTTTCGGCCTATCTTGTAAAACGGAAGGAATTGATCCGGGCCAGAGCGGAAAATTACCTCGAGGCCCCGATTTTTGTGAACAGGCGGGGCACGAGGCTGACGGAAAGAAGCGTCGCCAGGATCGTCGAAAAATACATCCGTATGAGCGGGGTGAACAAACGGGTCGGGCCGCACACCCTGCGGCACTCTTTCGCAACGCACCTTCTCGATGCCGGCGCCGACCTCCGTGTCATCCAGGAATTACTCGGTCACGAGAGCCTTTCGACGACGCAAAAATACACGGCGGTCAGCGTAAGCCGTCTGATGGAAGTATATGACAAATCGCACCCGAGGGCCAAGTAGCGATAGAGATAGTTGTGAGTTGTGGGTTGTGAGTTGTGAGCAATAAAAACAGTGAAGAGTGGTGAGAATATAAAGATAGTTGTGTGTTGTGAGTTGTGAGAAAGGGCAAAAGCATTTTACCCTCTACCCTAAACCCTAATTGGAGCGGGCCTGCAGCCTGCGAGCCAGAGAGACCAGTATGAAGATAACGGGGACGACCATTATTGCCGTGAGGCACAAGGGAAAGGTCACGGTGGCCGGAGACGGCCAGGTGACCCTGGACAACACCGTGCTCAAGCACAGCGCCAGAAAGGTCCGGCGGCTTTATCACAACCAGGTGATCGTCGGATTTGCCGGCGCGACAGCCGATGCGTTCACCCTTTTTGACCGCTTTGACCAGAAGCTCGAACAGTACAACGGTAACCTGCTTCGAGCCGCCGTGGAGCTGACCAAGGACTGGAGGACGGACCGGGTGTTGAGGCACCTGGAGGCCCTGATGGTGGCCGTCAGCAAGGAGCACTTTCTCATCATCTCGGGCAACGGTGATGTCATCGAGTCCGATGATAACGTGGCCGCCATCGGATCCGGCGGTGCTTACGCTATTGCGGCAGCGCGGGCGCTCATCAAGCATTCGGACCTCGACGCCACGGAAGTCGCGAAGGAGGCGATGCGTATCGCTGCTGATCTATGTATCTATACCAACGACCGCGTCACCATCGAGGAACTGGATACGACGGAACCGCGAGAGCCGGTGGCTCAGAAGACGAAGAAGAAACCATAAAAAATTGGGTAGGGTGAATTTTAAGAAGACTGGGCCCATGGCCCGTGGAACATAAAAAACGAGACCTGCAGGACAAAAGACGATGTCATCGGAAGAACTGACACCCCAAAAGATTGTGGCTGAACTCGACAAGTATATTGTCGGTCAAAATAACGCGAAGCGGGCTGTGGCTATCGCACTCCGGAACCGCTGGCGTCGCCAGAACGTTTCCGAGGAGCTTCGGGATGAGATCGCGCCGAAAAATATCATTATGATCGGACCCACCGGTGTGGGAAAGACGGAGATCGCCCGCCGGCTTGCCAAGCTCGACAACTCGCCCTTTCTCAATATCGAGGCGTCCAAATTCACCGAGGTGGGATATGTCGGGCGTGACGTGGACTCCATGATCAGGGACCTTGTCGAGATCGCCGTCAACATGGTGAAGTCGGAAGAAATGGAAAGGGTCCGGTTCAAGGCCGAAGAACTGGCCGAAGAGAGGATTCTGGATATCCTCTTCCCGTCCCGTAAACCGGAAACCAGGAAGGGGGATCTTCTTGAGGACGAGCATGAACATGCCGAACAGGAGGGGGCTGTCGCGAGACAGGATACCCGCGAGAAACTGAGACAGCTTCTTCGCAGAGGAGAGCTCGATAACCGGCTCGTCGACCTGGATGTGGCCGACACCCGGATGGGCCCCTTTATCGAGGTTTTTTCCTCTTCCGGTGTCGAGGACCTGGGCCTGAATATCAAAGAGATGTTCGGAAACATGTTTCCGAAAAAGGTGAAGCGCAGAAGGGTCAGGGTTCCGGAAGCGATGGAGATTCTCACCGAGGAAGAGGTCCAGAGGCTCATCGATATGGACAAGGTGATCCGAACGTCCCTCACCCGGGTGGAGCAGTCGGGGATTATCTTTCTCGATGAGATCGATAAAATTGTCGGGAGCAATACAGCGCATGGACCCGATGTGTCCCGCGAGGGTGTCCAGAGGGACCTTTTGCCCATCGTCGAGGGATCCACGGTCAATACAAAATACGGCATGGTGAAAACAGACCATATCCTCTTCATCGCGGCGGGGGCATTCAGCTCTACCAAGCCCTCGGACCTCATACCGGAGCTGCAGGGACGCTTTCCCATTCGCGTGGAGCTCGATTCGCTCACGAAGGAGGACTTCATCCGGATCCTGACGGAACCTTCGAATGCGCTGGTGAAGCAGTATGTTGAGATGCTTGCAACGGAAGACATCGATATCACCTTCACCGACGACTCGATCGCGCAGATTGCGGAGGTGGCCAGCCTGGTTAATGAGCGGACGGAGAACATCGGGGCCCGGAGGCTCTACACGGTTATGGAAACCCTCCTGGACGAGATCTCTTTCAGCGCCCCGGAGATGACAAAGAAAGACGTGATGATCAACGCGGAGTATGTCAAGGAAAAGCTGGAGGACATCATCGAAGACGAGGATTTGAGCCGGTACATTCTTTAATTTTGAGTTTTGAATGTTGAGTTATGAATTAAAGCGAAGGTCTTTTCTTTCAATTCAAAACTCATAACTCAAAACTGCGAGGAACGAGCATGGTGAACGATGTACAGAAATCGGTTGAGCGGGCGGATATCCTGCTGGAGGCTCTGCCTTACATCCAGCGATTCTACAATAAGACCGTCGTGATCAAGTATGGCGGCCATGCCATGGTGGACGAGGAGCTTAAGAAAATGTTTGCCATGGATGTGGTCATGATGAAATACATCGGCATCAACCCTGTCGTCGTTCACGGCGGGGGGCCGCAGATCGGAACCTACCTGAAAAAATTCGGCAAGGAGTCCAGGTTCGTTCAGGGTATGCGTGTGACGGACGAGGAAACCATGAGCATCGTGGAGATGGTCCTCGTCGGGCAGGTGAACAAGGAAATCGTCGGCCTCATCAATCATCACGGTGGAAAAGCCGTGGGGCTCTCCGGCAAGGACGGGAACCTCATCCGGGCGGAGAAATACTACCTGAGCGAGGAAAAAGCGAAAGACACACCGCCGGAGATCATCGATATCGGCCTGGTGGGAAAGGTCAGGGAGATCAACGCCAAACTGATCTCTTCCCTTGCCGCCGAAGGCTTCATCCCGGTCATTGCGCCGACGGGTGCCGGAGAGAAAGGGGAGACCTACAACATCAACGCGGACATCGTCGCGGGCGAAATCGCCGCGGCCCTCCGGGCGGAAAAGCTGGTGCTTCTCACCGATGTGCCCGGCGTGCTGGATAGAAAAGGCTCCCTGCTCAACACCATGACCAACCGTGAAGCCCTGGCCTTCATCGATGACGGAACCATCTCGGGCGGTATGTATCCCAAGGTGAAATGCTGCTTGAAGGCCCTGAAAGGCGGCGTCCAGAAGACCCACATCGTGGACGGCCGGCTCAAGCATGCCGTCCTTCTGGAGATGTTTACCGATAAAGGAATCGGCACGGAGATCGTGATTTAGGAGACCAGAGAGGATCTTTGAAGTGAAAACAGAAGAGCTCATGACCCAATCGGACAAGAACATCATCGGAACCTACCGGCGGCAGCCCGTCGTCCTGGTGAAGGGCTCCGGTGCCCGGGTCTGGGACAGCGACGGGAAAGAGTATCTCGATTTCGTGGCCGGGATTGCCGTCTGCAGCCTGGGACATTCGAACCCGAAGGTTGTCGCAGCGCTCCAGAGGCAGGCGGAACTTCTCACGCACGTCTCGAACCTCTACTACACGGAGCCGCAGATCCGCCTGGCAGGGATGCTCGTGGAGAACTCCTTTGCCGACAAGGTCTTTTTCTGCAACAGCGGCGCCGAGGCCAATGAGGCGGCCATCAAGCTTGCGCGGAAATACGCCTATGACAACTCGAAAGGGGATAGGTACGAAATCATCACGATGCGGGGCTCCTTCCACGGGCGGACACTGGCCGCCATCACGGCCACGGCGCAGGAAAAATTCCATGTGGGTTTTGCCCCCCTGCCAAAGGGGTTCCGGTATGTTCCCTTCAACGACGTCAAGGTCCTGGAGAAGGCAATCCGGAAGAAGACCTGCGCGGTCATGGTGGAACCCATTCAGGGTGAAAGCGGTGTCCAGATGCCGTCGCCCGGTTACCTGAAGGGGGTGAGGCAAATCTGTCACGACAAGGGGATTCTCCTCATCCTCGATGAGGTCCAGACGGGTATGGGAAGGACCGGAAAGCTATTCGCACACGAGCATTTCGGGATCAAGCCCGATATCATGACCCTCGCCAAGGCCCTGGGGAACGGCTACCCCCTCGGGGCGCTTCTGACAACGGATCAGGTGGCTTCAGCCTTCGGACCCGGGACGCACGCCTCGACCTTCGGGGGAAATCCCCTGGGCATGGCCGCCGGCATTGCCGTTCTGCGGGCGCTTCTGGAGGACGGTGTCATGGACAACTGCCGGGAGGTGGGTGCTTATCTCCGGGAGAGGCTAAGTGACCTCAAGAAGAAACACTTCACGATCCAGGAAGTCCGGGGCATGGGCCTTATGGTGGGAATGGACCTCACGATCGACGGTGCGGCGATCGTCCGGCGGTGCCTGGAAAGGGGTCTTTTGATCAACAACGCCGGTGAGCACATCCTGCGGTTCGTTCCGCCCCTGACGATATCAAAGGAAGACGTAGACCGGGCCGTGGAAATCCTGGACGAGGCGTTGGAGGGCTGATGAAGAAAGATCTTTTATGTCTATATGATCTTGAGTCCCGGGATTTTCAGGAGATCTTCGAAAAATCGGCGAAGCTCAAGAAGATGCTCAGGGAAGGAATCCCTCACACGCATCTGGCAGGGAAGACCCTCGGGATGATCTTCGACAAGTCCTCGACCAGGACGAGGCTTTCTTTCGAGGTGGGGATCTACCAGCTCGGAGGTATAGCGATATACCTAAACAGTCGAGACATCCAGCTGGCACGGGGAGAGTCCGTCGAGGACACGGCCAGGGTGGTCTCGAGATACCTCGACGGTCTCATGATCCGGACGTTCTCTCAGGCCGTCGTCGAGGAGTATGCCCGGTACGCCACGATCCCCATCATCAACGGGCTGACCGATCTTCTGCATCCCTGCCAGATCCTGGGTGATCTCTTTACCGTTTTCGAGAAGAAGGGGCGCCACGAGGGGTTGCGGATCGCCTATGTCGGTGACGGCAACAACATCGCCAACACCTGGGTGGAGGCGGCTGCGCGGCTGCCGATCATTCTTGTCCTGGCCTGTCCTGCCGGGTATGATCCGGACGCGGGGATTCTGGGTCGGGCGATGAAGAATGCCCCCGGGCGGATTCACCTTTATAGAGAGCCGCGGGAGGCGGTGAGCGGGGCCGACGTGGTCTACACCGACGTATGGACCAGCATGTGCCAGGAGGCACAGAAGGAAGCCCGGGCGAAGGCCTTCAAGGCCTATCAGGTCAACAGTACTCTGATGGGTCACGCAAAGGCCGACGCGATCGTCATGCACTGCCTGCCGGCTCACCGGGGCGAGGAAATCACCGCCGAGGTTATGGACGGTCCCCGGTCTGTTGTTGTGGACCAGGCGGAAAATCGCCTGCATGTCCAGAAGGCCATTATGGAGATTCTCATGGGAGGAGGTAAGAAAGATTGACGCGTGACGTGAAAAAAGTGGTCGTTGCCTACTCAGGCGGGCTGGACACTTCCGTGATCATCCGCTGGCTCATCGAGGCTTACAAGTGTGAAGTCATTGCCTACTGTGCGGACCTCGGGCAGAAAGAGGAGCTCGAGGGGCTCGAAGAGAAGGCGCGGAAAACGGGTGCGAGCAAGGTTTACATCGAGGACCTGAGAGAGGAGTTCGCCCGGGATTTCGTGTTCACGGCGCTCCGGGCCAATGCCATCTACGAGGGAACCTATCTGATGGGGACCTCCATGGCAAGGCCGATCATCGCCAAGAGGCAAATCGAGATCGCGAAAAAAGAGAAGGCCGATGCCGTCTGCCACGGCGCGACGGGAAAGGGAAACGACCAGGTGAGGTTTGAACTCACCTACATGGCCCTGAAACCGGACATCCGGATCATCGCGGCCTGGCGGGACAGCAAGTGGCCCTTCCAGTCGAGGGAACAGATGATCGATTACGCGGCGAAGCACGGCATTCCCCTTCCGGTGTCGAAGACAAAGCCCTACAGCAGCGACCGGAACCTTCTCCATATCTCGCATGAGGGCGGTATCCTGGAAGACCCATGGTCGGAGCCGCCGGAGGACATGTTTGTCCTGACCGTCTCACCGGAGAAGGCCCCCAACAAACCGACCTACATCGAGATTGACTTTAGGAAGGGAAACCCCGTGGCGGTGGACGGGAAGAAGATGAGCCCGGCGAAGCTGGTGGATCACCTGAACAGGATCGCCGGTGCGAACGGCATCGGGCGCGTGGACGTGGTGGAGAACCGCTTTGTGGGCATGAAGTCGCGCGGCGTCTACGAAACGCCGGGGGGAACGGTTCTGTGGGCGGCTCACCGTGCCGTGGAATCCGTCACCATGGACCGTGAAGTGATGCTGCTGAGGGATTCGCTGATTCCCAAGTTCGCACAGCTCATCTACAACGGTTTCTGGTACTCGCCCGAGATGGAGGTTCTGCGGGCGATGATCGACAAGACACAGGAGAATGTCACGGGCACCGCGAGGCTCAAGCTTTACAAGGGAAACGTCACCGTCGTCGGGAGAAAGTCGCCGCATTCCCTTTACCGGGAGGATTTTGCCACATTTGAAAAGAGCGAAGTGTATGATCAGAAGGACGCCACGGGGTTCATCCGGCTCAATGCCCTGAGACTCCGTATCCGCGCCATGCTGAACAAATGAGCGGTGCGTCGCAAACCAGGTCATATTTTTTGAGACCGGAGAGACTGAAAAAAGATGAATAAACTGTGGGGTGGAAGGTTCGGGAAAAAGACGGACAGGATGGTGGAGGAATTCACCTCATCGCTTCCCTTTGACAGGCGGCTTTACCGGTACGACATTGAAGGGAGCATGGCGCACTGCCGGATGCTGAGAAAGCAGGGTTTCCTGTCGGCCCGGGAAGAGAAAAAGATCCTCTCGGCCCTCGGGGACATCCGGCGGAGGGTCGAATCGGGGAAATTCGCTTTTGATCCTGCGGACGAGGATATCCACCTGGCCGTGGAGAAGGCCCTGATCAGGAAGACCGGTTCGGCCGGTGAAAAGATCCACACGGGAAGGAGCCGAAACGACCAGGTGGCTCTCGACATCAGGCTCTTCCTGAGGGATGAGGTGAAGGAGGTCCTTCGGCTCACTGGCGAGCTCAAGTCGGCCATCCTCCGGAAGGCCAAGGCGGAGATCGACACCGTCATGCCGGGCTACACGCACCTGCAGAAGGCCCAGCCGGTGCTTTTGTCTCACTGCCTGCTGGCCTATCGAGAGATGTTTGATCGAGACGAGGCGAGGTTGAAAGAGTGCCTGGAGAGGATCAACGTCATGCCCCTGGGCTCCGCGGCCCTGGCGGGTGCCGGTCTTCCACTGGACAGGAACTACGTCGCGAAGCTTCTCAAGTTCCCGAGGCTTTCGGCAAACAGCATGGACGCCGTCTCAGACCGGGATTTTGTTGCCGAGTTCATTTTCGATGCGGGGCTTCTCATGATGCACATGAGCCGCCTCTGCGAGGACCTCATCCTCTGGGCAAGCGACGAGTTCGGGTTTGTCGAGATATCGGACGCCTTCACGACGGGAAGCAGCATCATGCCCCAGAAGAAAAACCCCGACGTGGCGGAGCTCATCCGGGGCAAGACCGGCAGGGTCTATGGAAATCTCGTGAGTGTCCTCACGGTACTCAAGGGGCTCCCCATGACCTACAACCGGGATCTGCAGGAGGACAAGGAACCCCTCTTCGACACGGTGGACACCGTCAAGGCCTCCCTGGCGGTTCTGACGGCGATGATCGGGAACCTGACCTTCAGGCGGGAGAAGATGAAAGAGGCCGCTTCCGGCGGGTATTCCACGGCGACGGACATCGCCGATTATCTGGTCCGGAAGGGAGTTCCCTTCCGGCGGGCACACGCCGTGACCGGCAAAATCGTCGGTGTCTGCCTGAAAAAAGGCAGGAACTTTTCGGACTTGAGCCTTGCGGAGTTCAGGAAGTTTCATCCCGCATTCGAGAAGGATATCTTCCGGGTGATCACCGTGGAAAGCTCCGTGAGCGCTAGGCAGGGTCCCGGCGGAACGTCGAAGAAACAGGTTGTGAAAAGGATCAGGGACATTGAATCTCAGGGGAAAAAGTAGAAAGGCCTGTTTGTGGTTTGCGGCCGTCTGCGTCCTCTTTCTGATATGTGGAAGCTGCGGCAAAAAGGGGGATCCCATTCCCCCGGAAAAACCGAAATCGCAAAGCCTCGTAAAATTTCAGGCTCTCGTCCGTCTGTGACGGGATGGAAAAGGGCAGGGGAAAATATTTAATTCGTCACGTTATTCCGGGAAGGAAGGATGGATTATTTTAATTTCAGGGAGCAGACGCTCTGGTGTGAAGACGTTTCGGTCGAGGAGATCGCGTCGAAAGTCGGCACGCCCTTTTATCTATACAGCCATAAGACCCTGGTCCATCATTTCCGGGTCTTTGACCTGGCCTTCGGGGAGGTGCCGCACATCATCTGCTTTTCCGTGAAGGCCAACTCCAACCTGTCCATTCTCAGGATCTTCGTTGCGGAAGGGGGCGGGGTGGATATCGTATCGGGCGGGGAGCTCTACCGCGCCCTTCAGGTCGGTGTGGATCCGATGAAGATTGTCTATTCCGGCGTGGGGAAGACGCTGGATGAAATCGACTACGCCCTCAAAACCGGAATCCTGATGTTCAACGTGGAGTCGTCGGAGGAATTGGGTGTCATCAACGAGCGCGCCTGTGCAATGGGGAAGTTGGCGAGGATCGCGCTCCGGGTCAACCCGGACGTGGATCCCAAGACCCATCCGCACATCTCGACGGGACTGAAATCGAACAAGTTCGGAATCGACATCGAAAAGTCCCGGGAGGAGTACCGGAGGGCCAAGGGACTTTCGAATATTGAAGTGATCGGCGTGGACTGCCATATCGGTTCCCAGGTCACCCAGATTGCCCCCTTTGTGGATGCCCTGGACCGCCTGAAGAACCTGATCTCCCTTTTGAAGAAAGACGGGATTGAGGTGGAGTATCTGGATCTCGGCGGGGGCCTCGGGATCACCTACAATGATGAACTGCCGCCTCATCCGGAACAATACGCGAAGGCCATCCTGGGGGCTTCGGGGGACCTGAAGTGCACCTTTATCCTGGAGCCGGGGCGGGTGATCGTCGGCAACGCCGGCATCCTGGTGACCCGCGTGCTTTACAACAAGAGCACCGATCAGAAGAATTTTGTCATCATCGATGCGGGAATGAACGACCTCATCCGGCCGAGTCTATACAGCTCCTACCATCTGATTCAGCCCGTTGTCATGAAGGGGAGGGAGTCCATCGTGGCCGATGTGGTGGGTCCCATCTGTGAATCCGGTGATTTTCTGGCCAAGGGGAGGACGATTCCCCGCGTGGAGAGAGGGGAGCTCCTGGCCGTGATGAGTGCCGGTGCTTACGGTTTCACCATGTCCTCCAACTACAACTCGAGGCCCAGGATCGCAGAGGTCCTCGTTCGGGATGACCAGTTTTTCGTGATCCGGGAAAGGGAGAGTTACAGGGACCTGGTCCGGGGCGAAGACGTACCAAATTTTCTGAAATAAGGCAGCATTCGGCCTGAGGGTTTCACAACGATGTATGCGCACGGTTCAGTGGCGAGTGGTCAGTGGTGAGTGGTGAGAAAAACCGAACAGGCGAAAAAGACGAAATAGATGCCGTTGGGAATTTATTATGATCGAATTTTTCAAGATGAGCGGAAGCGGAAATGATTTCATCCTGATGGATAACCGGGACGGAAAGCTCGCCGTCGGCAGGCTGGAGGATTTTGTGCGGAAAGTCTGTGAGAGGCGGGTTTCCGTCGGTGCGGACGGCCTGATCATCATTCAGAAGTCCGACAGGGCCGACTTCAGCTGGCGTTTTTTCAACGCCGACGGCAGCGAAGTCGATATGTGCGGAAACGGCGGGCGCTGTGCGGCGCGATTTGCCTTCATCAAGGGCATCGCCGGCGAGAAGATGTCCTTCGTCACAGGTGCAGGCATCATCGATGCCGAGGTCAAAGGCGACCAGGTGAAACTCCGTCTCACGGACCCGCGGGATCTCAGGGTGGATTACACCATCCCCCTGAACGAAAGGGCCTTTCCCGTCAACAGCGTCAATACCGGTGTGCCCCACGTCGTGTTTTATATCAGAGATCTCGAAAACCATGATGTCTTTTCTGACGGCAGGGCGATCCGGTATCACGAAGCCTACAAGCCGGCCGGGACCAACGCGAACTTCGTCAGGGTCCTTGATCGTCGGCGGATCCGCTTAAGGACCTACGAGAGGGGGGTGGAGGATGAGACGCTTGCCTGCGGTACGGGCGCCGTGGCCTCAGCCCTCATCTCTGCCTGGAAAGGTCTGGTTGACGAACCGGTTGATGTTCTGGTAAAAAGCGGCGAGACATTGAAGATTTATTTCACGAAAACGGAGAAAGGCTTCGAAAGGGTTTACCTGGAGGGCGGAGCCCGGGTAGTTTATGAGGGTAACCTCTGGGACGAAGGGCATAATTATTAGAAAATACAACAGGTTAAGCAAAGAACAAAAAGGGAGGGTTTTATGTTCAAGGGAGCCATCGTAGCGATTGTCACACCTTTCAAAAATGGGAAGGTGGACGAGAAAGCGTTAAGGGATCTGATCGAGTTCCAGATTGCCAATGGGACCGATGGTATTGTTCCCTGCGGTACGACCGGTGAGTCGCCCGTCCTGTCCCACGAAGAGCACGACCGGGTGATCGAAATCACCGTAAAGGCCGTGAAAAAAAGAGTCCCGGTGATCGCGGGTACCGGTTCCAACAGCACGGAGGAAGCCCTCAGGCTAACCAAGCATGCGCATGAAGTGGGCGCTGACGGGGCGCTCATGGTCGCCCCCTATTACAACCGGCCGACCCAGGAGGGCCTCTACCAGCATTACAAGCTGATCGCCGAAAAGGTCCCTATCCCCATTATCGTGTACAACATTCCCGGCAGAACGGGCGTTAACATCACACCAGAGACCATGGCGAGGCTTTCAAAGATCAAGAACATCGTCGGGACCAAGGATGCGGCCGGGTCCCTTCGCCAGATGCAGAATGTCATCACATTGTGCGGCCCCGATTTTGTCGTTCTCTCCGGTGATGACTGGTTCACCTATCCGCTCATGCTTCTTGGCGGCCACGGGATCATCTCCGTCATATCCAACATCGTGCCGGCGGACATGGCCGCCATGGTCGATGCCTTTTTTGCGGGGGATTTGAAAAAGGCAAAAGCGCTCCATTACAAGATGACCCCCATGATCGACGCGCTCTTCATCGAAACGAACCCGACCCCGGTAAAGGCCGCGCTTTCACTGATGGGCAAGATCCAGTACGAAGTCAGGCAGCCGTTATGGAAGCTTTCCGATGCCAATTTAGAAAAGCTGAAAAAAACCATGCAGAATTACGGGCTCATCAAGTAGGGAACCGGGATTCCACCCGACAGAAGTAATTCAGGGGATATGGAAAGGAGAAGTCCTATGGTCAAAGCAATCGTGTCAGGTGCCGGAGGAAAGATGGGAGGAAGGATCATCAGCCTCATCTCCGCGACGGAGGGAATCCAGGTTGCCGGGGGTGTTGAGAGGCAGGGGCATCCCCTGATCGGCCGCGACCTCGGGGAATCCCTCGGCCTGGGAAAAACAGGCGTCAACATCGCAGACGACCTCGAGAAGTGCATTCGCGACGGGGATGTGGTCATCGACTTCACCCATCATGAAGCCTCCCTGAGGCATCTTGAGATCGCGGTGAAACACAAAGCGCCCATCGTCATCGGCACAACGGGTTTTACGGCTGATGAGATGAAAAAGATCCGGGAACTAGCGCCCAACACCCGCTGCATGCTTGCGCCCAACATGAGCGTGGGTGTCAACGTCATGTTCAAGATCCTGGAGTATGTGTCGGGCATCCTTGGGGATGAATTTGATGTGGAGATTGTGGAAGCCCATCACAATCTCAAGAAGGACGCGCCCAGCGGTACGGCCATGAGAATGGCCCAGATCATTGCGGAAACGCTGGGGAGGAACCTCGACAAGACGGCGATCTATGAGAGAAAAGGGATGATCGGGGCGAGGACCCGGGAGGAAATCGGCATCCAGACCGTTCGAGCCGGGGACATCGTCGGGGAGCACACCGTGATCTTTGGCGGGATCGGCGAACGCCTGGAATTCATTCACAGGGCTCACAGCCGGGACAATTTCGCCAAAGGTGCCATCCGAGCCGCCAAATGGGTCATCAGCCAAAAGAACGGCCTTTATGACATGCAGGACGTCCTGGGCCTTCGCGGGAAATAGCGCGAGGACCGGAGGTCTTCTTCAACAGAGGAAAAAGACCGCGGCGTCCACGCGAGAGAACGCCGCGGTTCTTGTTGAAAGTTTTCAGGACCCTGGGTCTGATCAATTGATATCCGGATAGGAGAAGATCCTTGCAGATTGCGGACAGACTATCAAAAATTCCCCCGTACTTGTTTATGGAGTTGAGGAAGAAGATAGCGAAGGCCAGGGCCGACGGCGTGGATGTCATCAGTCTTGCCATTGGTGACCCCGTAGAGCCCACGCCCAGGGGGATCATCAGGGAACTTTGCCTCCGGGCCCGGGACCCGGAAAACCACCGGTATCCCACGGACGAGGAAAAGGGAATGCTGACCTTCAGACAGGAGATCGCCCGCTGGTACCGGGAACGCTACGGCGTCGATCTCAATCCCGCCGACGAGATCCTCGGCCTGATCGGGTCGAAGGAAGGTGTCCATCACTTTGTCCTCGCGACGATTAACCCCGGCGACACGGTTCTCATGACGGACCCGGGGTACCCGGCTTACCGGGCGAGCATCCTGATGGCGGGTGGAGAACCCTATTCCGTTCCGATCCTGGTCAAGAACAATTACCTCCCGGACTTTGCGGACATTCCCTCCGATGTGGCCAGACGGGCCAAGGGGATGTTCCTCAACTACCCGAACAATCCAACCGGCGCCTGCGCGACCCGGAAGTTTTTCGACGAAGTTGTGGCCTTCGCCCGGCAATATGACATTGCCGTCTGTTATGACAACCCGTACAGCGAGGTGGTCTTTGACGACCAGGAGCGGTTGAGTTTTCTCTCTGCTCGTGGGGCCAAGGAGGTGGGGGTCGAGCTGAACTCCCTTTCCAAGCCCTATAACATGACGGGCTGGAGAATAGGGATGGCCCTCGGCAACAAAGATATCATCGCGGCCATCAGCAAGGTCAAGGAGAACACGGATTCAGGGGTGTTCAACGCCATCCAGTATGCGGCGATCCACGCATTGAAGATCGAAAATGCCAACATCGACAAAATGATCAAAGTATACAAGAGGCGGCGGAGGCTGGTGGTCAGTACGCTTCGCAAGATCGGTGTCCGGTTCAAGCCGCCGAAGGGCACCTTCTATCTCTGGGTTCCCACGCCGAAAGGCATGAGTTCCCTGGAATTTACCGACCGGTTATTTGAAAAAACGCACGTGGTGGTGGCGGCGGGGACTGCTTATGGGAAATATGGTGAAGGATATATACGGATATCCCTCACCGTACCGGACGACAGACTGAAAGAGGCCATGCAGCGAATTGAACGAGAGTTCTCGTAGAGTCATAGGCTACATCGGTATCGGTTCCAACAAGGGCGATCCTGTTCAGAACTGCGTGGAGGTCGTTGAGCGTCTCTCCGCCTGTGAAACGATCAAAGTCCTGAAGAGATCCTCTCTGTACCGGACGGAGCCCGTCGGTTTCAAAGACCAGCCGTGGTTCATCAATGCGGTTGTCGAGATCAGGACGACGCTTGGAGCCCATGCCCTCCTGGAAATTTTGCAGACCATCGAAGAGCGGATGGGACGTGTCAGGGTCGAAAAAGGGGGGCCCAGGGTGATTGATCTGGACATCCTACTTTACGGGGAAAGGGTCATCCAGGATGCGACGCTTTGCGTA
>JAPLJU010000063.1 GCA_026388445.1 Deltaproteobacteria bacterium | reverse complement strand
TTTCCTACCCTCCTGGATGAGCCGACCGGCTTTTTTTGCCTGGATGGAAAACTTTCTTGGCGATACGGGTTTGCCGGTACGACCCCGGTGATAGCGATAGCAGAATGCAAGTCCATGCACGGCCTCTTCGATGGAATGGAAACAGGCGACGCCGTCGATCGCCTCGTAGCGTTCATTCGACGATGGATCCGTCGGGTACGTCCACAGGGCAAGAGGCTTTGAATTTCCGGCTTTTTCTCGCGACGCCGCTACAACCTCCACCAGGTCGAGATCCTCCGTCAGGGCAAGTTTGAATACACCCCGGTAGTTCCCCCCGATCATGCCGATGGGCCAGATGTCAATCGGATGGCCCACGTGAACCCAATCGGGAAGCCCCTCTTTTAGCTTTGCTGCAAGACCTGCCGGAAGCTTTGCGAGAGTGAGTCCCAGTTCCTCACAGGCGTCCACCGTCATGATACCGCCTGCGCCTGAGATGGTGATGACACCGATCCTCGGACCTTTCATTTCCCTCATGAGAAGAAGCGAATGGATTGCCGTCTGCATCTCGGCGGTTTCCTTCACGCGGATAATACCCGCGCGTTCAAAGGCCGTATCGTTTACTTCATCCTCTCCAGCGAGCATCCCCGTGTGTGAGAGCGCGGCCTTTGCGCCGGCTGTTGACCGTCCCGTTTTCAAGACGATGACTGATTTTTTCCGCGTGACCTTCCGCGCCGCTTCCAGGAACTCGCGTCCCCGGAGCATGCCCTCCATGTGAACGGCGATGACGCTCGTCTGGGGATCATCGGCGAAATAGTTCAGCGCATCGATAAAATCCACATCACAGCTGTTTCCGATGTCTATGGCCTTCCCCCAGCTTCCGTAGGAAAACATGTCCGCGGCCACCTGAATGACCCCTGTCTGGGCGATGATCGCGACAGGAAAAATCTTTTTCGGCACCTTGAGATCGACGAAAGCCGTGGTAAATGACAGGAAATTATTGAGAACCCCCATGGTGTTGGGACCCACCACACGCACGCCGGCCTCACGGGCCATCTTCGTGATTTCGGACTGAAGCTCTCTTCCCTTCGAGTCGGCATCGCCGAAGCCCTGGCTGATGATGACCACCCGGCGGATGCCCTTCTGGATGCACTCTCCAAAGGTGGGGATCACCAGGTCCCGTCCCAGGGAAATCACCGCCAGGTCCGGCACCTCGGGTATCTCCATGACGGAGGGGTAGGACCGGACCCCGTAAATCTCATCGGCCTTGGGATTGACGGGGTAGACGGACCCTTTGTAGCCGTAGCGGAGCAGGCATTCGACGTTGTTGTAGGTTCCGGTACCGGTCTTCCGCGGAGCACCGACCAGCGCAACGCTCTTCGGTTCGAAAAAAAGTCGCATGAGATCTCCTTTTCTGAAGTCGCGAATTTTCCCAGGGATCTAACAGGCAGGATCTGCAGAACCGGAATCTTATAGAATAGGGGGACGGGGTCTGTCAAACTGAGAATTGGAAAAAATTAATGGACGCTTTCCTCTTCCAGGATTTTCCTGAGCTTTTCCGAGAGGGCCTTGATCGTGTAGGGTTTCTGGATGAAGCCGTTGCAGCCACGCTCCAGAATGGCCGCGGCCTGTCCGTTCATGCTGTAACCGCTTGCAAGGAGGACCTTCACATCCGGGTTCAGGGTCCGGATTTCGTCAAAGACCTTTCCGCCGCTCATTTCAGGCATGATCATGTCCAAGATGATCATGGCGATCTCGTTGCTTCGATTTCCATAGATCTCGAGGGCCTCCTGACCGCTGTTTGCCGAGAGGACCTGGTACCCCAGGGTTTTCAGGATCTCCACACCCACATCGAGGACAATCTCCTCGTCGTCCACAATGAGAACGGTTTCCGATCCCTTGAGGACGAGGTCTTCCGGTGCCGCTTCCTGGCTTAAATAGGTCTCGGAGCAGGGCATGTACATCGTAAAGGTGCTCCCCCGGCCTTTCTGACTGGACACGATGATGAAGCCGCCGTGATTTTTGATGATTCCGTAAGCGGAGGCAAGACCGAGCCCGATGCCGCGCCCCATCTCCTTTGTCGTGAAGAATGGCTCGAAGATTCTCTGAAGTGTCTCTTCGCTCATGCCGATCCCCGTGTCGGTCACCGACACCTTGACGTAGCGGCCGGGCTTGACTTTGTAGGGCCGCACGAAATTCTCATCGAGAACAACATTTTCCGTCTCGAGGAAAAGCTTCCCACCGGCCGGCATGGCCTGCCAGGCGTTGACGTAGAAATTAAGCAGGACCTGTTCGATCTGGCCCTGATCGGCCTCGACGATCCAGACATCCTCTTCGTATTTGTGGTGGATCTGGATCTCCTTCTTTGTCCGCCCGAACATCTCGGAGCTCGAGGTCTGCCGCACTCTTCACATGGTCCTCTACTGCTTTGAGTTGTTCAAAGTGCGGATGGGATGAATCTATATCCATGAGCATCAGAGAAGCCCGTCCCTGGATACCCATGAGAAGATTGTTGAAGTCGTGCGCGATGCCGCCCGCCAGAGTCCCGATGGCTTCCATCTTCGCGGCCTGCCGGATATGCGCTTCGAGCTGACGGGTCTGCGTGATGTCCCGGGCAATGCCGCAGATACCGGTGATCTCACCGGAGGCATCATGCATGGGGACTTTCACGACATGAAGGGTTGTCGGAATGCCGTTGATGTTCAGAATGTACTCGTCCTCGGAGGTCTCCCCGTCGAGAACCCGGCAGTCCGTCTCACGGATCCGCTGTTCCGCCTCGTCTCCGAATAGTTCCCGGTCCGGCATGCCGATGATCTCGGAGGCCGGGCGCCCCAGGACATATTCCATGGCGGGATTCACAAGGATATAATTCAGGCCCCGATCCTTGATGAAGATACAGTCCTGGGCCGTCTCGAAGATCGCCCGGATGCGCTCCTCGCTTTTCTTGAGAGCCTCCTCAGCGAGTTTGCGCTCCGTGATGTCATAGACCATTCCGATGACACCGACGATTTCTCCCTTGGTATTTCTGTAGGGTCCGTAGTTACCCGATACCCACCCGGAGTTTCCGCTCTGCGACACAAAGAAGGTCATGTCCGGTAAGGCAACCGTTTCGCCTGCGAAGGCCTTCTCCAGGATCGTATCGAGATACTCCTCGTGAATCTGCGGGAAAAGATCCCTTGACGATTTTCCCAGGACATCTTCGGCCCGGCACCCCGTCAGGTGCTCCATGGAATGATTCCACGTCTGGTGACGCAGGGCCCGATCGTAAACGACGATCCCCACGTTGGCCCCGAAAATAATAGCCTTGTTGAATTGGTCCGATTCCCGGAGGGCCTTCTCCGCCCTCTTCCGCTTCGTGATGTCTTCATAAATGGCAATGATTTTCCCTTCCTGGAGGCTTTCACCGATCCGGGAAGCCGTCAATTTGACCGTGATCTCACGGCCGTCCATCCGGACGCAGGGGATCTCGAGGCTGCAGGTCCGCTGACCATCGAGAACAGAATAGACATACCGTCCGATCTCCTCGTATTCCTCATCACTGCGGTAAAGGACCCGGGTGGTTTTGCCGACGAGTTCCTCGGGATGCCAGCCGAAAACGTCATCCACGGCCTTGTTGGCAAAGATGATGACCCGGTTCTGCAGGCCCACGGCGGCATGGGGAATGGCATCCAGGAAAGAGGCCTTCAGGGCCTCCAGGTTCTGCACCTTCTCCCGTTCGTCCTTCTGCTCGGTGATGTCCATGGAATTGCCGAGGACGGCCCGTTTGCCACGGTAGGTGATCGGTGTGACCGTTTCCATGATCCAGCGAACACGCCCGTCCTTCGTGATGATCCTGAATTCATAGGGGGCGGAGCGGAAGCCTTTGAGCATCCTGACGGCATTTTCCCGCGCCGTCTCCCGGTCCTCCGGGTGGACAACCTTCAGGGTAGGGACGCCCAACATTTCCTGGGGTCCATACCCTGCGTAGTGGGCCGCATGGTGGTTGGCAAAAGCGAATTTTCCGTCCTGGACCATGTAGACGCCGGCGTAGGAACTATTGGCGAGAATGGTGTAGAGTGGATCGGAATTCCCGGGCGTGATTATTACCCCCTCTCGCGGGGCTATCTTCTCTGGCAAGGTATCGACTTCATGAACAATGGACCTCAGCGCCTCCTTTTGACGACTCATCCCCCTCATTCCCTCCTTCTTGTTGGGGTCCCATCGACCAATCTTGGTGGGTAAAAATTATCCTTCCACATGTGCAAATATTACGCCAAAAAAGAGCGAAAACCCGGGATGTTTCGGCATTGTGGAAGGGCTTGAAAATTTTACAAAATCTTTGACTTTTTCCCATCCAGGATTTAGCTTACCCCCAGTATTTTCCGGAAGGACTGGTCGGAAATATGACTCTCCCGTTCAAAAAATGGACTTTTCTTGTCATTCCCCTATTCATCTGTCTTGTTTTTGACACGGGTATCTTCGACGCTGAGAAGTTTCCAGCGCCGACCGGGGCCGTGAACGACTTTGCCGGCGTGATCCCGCCGGAGCAAAAGGTTGCGATGAGCACCCTGGCCCAGGAGGTTCTGGAAAAAACAGGGACAGCCGTCGTAGTGGCCACCTTCCGGACCGTGGGAGACAACGACCCGGACGAATACGCCAACCGTCTTTACGAGGCCTGGGGGATCGGCAGGAAGGGGGAAGACAAAGGTGTCCTCATCTTTCTTGCCCTCCGGGAAAGGCGGGTGAGGATCGAGACCGGTTACGGTGTGGAGGGGATTATCACAGACGGCTTGGCAGGGGAGATCCTAGACCGCTACGCCATGCCGAATCTGAGAACCGGTGATTACGGACGAGGCCTTTACAACGCCATGAGGGCCGTGTCGGAAATCCTCGCCAAAAACGCCAATGTAACCCTGACAGGAGCGCCTCGTCTTCAGGTGCCGGCGGTACGGGAGGTTCAGCCCTCCATGAACCCGCTGGCCGTGATCATATTTCTCTTGGTCTTAACACTTCTTCTTTCCACAAGACCGGGGCGGCGGCTCCTCGCCTTGCTTCTCCTCTCATCGATGGGCGGAAGGGGCGGAAGCCGCAGAGGGGGAGGCTTCGGAGGGTTCGGCGGAAGTTTCGGAGGATTCGGCGGCGGTATGAGCGGGGGAGGCGGTGCGGGCCGGAGTTTTTAGAAAGGGGGCGTCATGGCAATCATTCCTAAGAATCCCGAGGAAATATTCGGCGAGTTCACGGCGGACATGAAAAAGGCCTTCGGGGAAGGCCTTCAGTCGATCATCCTCTACGGAAGCGGTGCCCGGGGGGACTACAGGCCGGGGAAATCGGACATCAACTTTCTCATTGTCCTGTCCGAGGAGGGGATAGATGCCATCGACCGGGCCTCGGGCTCACTCAGGCGGTGGCGGAAAAAGATGGTGACCACACCGCTTTTCATGACCCAGACCTTCATATGCACATCTCTGGGTGCCTACCCTGTAGAGTTCCTCAACATGAAGAGGAGCTACGTTGTCGTCTACGGGGGGGACGTGCTGAAGAATCTCTCCTTTGACCCTGTGGCACTCCGGCACCAGTGCGAAAGGGAGCTTCGCGGCAAGCTCCTCCTTCTGAGAACGGCCTTTCTTGAAACAAGGGGAAAGGCAGACCGTATCCGGAATCTGGTCAGGGCATCCTTGACGGCCTTTCTGTCCCTCTTCCAGGCCCTGCTCCATCTGAGAGGCAGGGTGCTTCACGAAAACCATCGTGATACCATCAGCGCCATGGCAGAGGCTTACCAAGTGGATCGTGATATTCTTCTCCAGTGCCTGGCGGTGAAAGAAGAAAAGGAAAGCCTGTCGTCCGGAGAGCTCAAAGCCCTTTTCGAAAAGTATGTGAATGAAATAAAAAAACTGTGGGAAACCGTGGACAAGACGGAGATATGAAGTTAAGGTGAAGAACAGGAACTCGAGGATCGTTGTCAGATCGCTGTCAGAAAGGAGGTTCAGACACTCATGGGGAAAAAAGGTCTTTTGATCGGGCTGGGAGCCCTTCTCGTCATCGCTATCCTTCTTTATTCTTTCGTGAAGGGTACCTACAACAACTTCGTGTCCCTGGATGAGGCCGTCAAGTCGGCCTGGGGCCAGGTGGAAAACCAGCTTCAGCGGCGTGCCGACCTGATCCCGAATCTCGTGGAAACCGTCAAGGGATATGCCAAGCAGGAAAGGGAGGTTTTCATCGAGGTGACCAACGCCCGCGCGAAGGTGGGCGGCGCCGGGACCATTCCCGAAAAGATCCAGGCCAACAATGAACTCACATCGGCCCTCAGCCGGCTTCTCGTCGTCGTGGAAAATTACCCGGAGCTCAAGTCCAATCAGAATTTCATGAAGCTCCAGGACGAACTGGCAGGAACGGAAAACAGGATCTCCGTCGAAAGGAGACGATACAACGAGACCGTCCAGAAGTACAATGTCGCCGTGAGGAGCTTCCCGGCGAACCTGCTGGCAGGCATCTTCGGCTTCAAGCAGGGGACATTCTTCGAAGCGCCCGAGGCCGCGAAGACAGCCCCGCAGGTCAAGTTCTAAAAAAACAGGCACAAGGCGAAGGGCTCGAGGTAGAATCAAGAACGTGTCCCTCATTGCCTCATCGGTATTCTAATACAGGGCGAGGTGGCTTTCTTGACTTTTCTCTGCAGCGCGTTTTGACGGATATGATGGCACCGCCGCCGGATAATGACGGTTGACCATTATCCTGTCGCATGCTAATTTATAAGACACGCCATCCCATAAAACCGTTTCACGGGGGGAGAAAACAAAAGAACAAACCAGTCTCTTTTTTTGGATCCATCGAGAATTTCCGCGAAGGGAGGAATCAAAATGAAAAAGCTTTCTTTTCCAGCCTTTCTTCTTTTCTCCCTGGTGCTGCTTCTCTCTCCCGTCTCTGCCCATGATATTGACCCCATCGTTTCCACGGAATGGCTGGCAGCCAATCTGAACAACCCCCGGCTCGTCATGATAGACATCAGGAAACCCGAGGAATACCGGGAAGGCCATATACCGGGTGCCATAAGCGCCTATTACGGCATGTGGATATCTATGGAAGGTGAAAAGCACACAGAATATCCACGTGAAGATGATCTCTTCGATTCCATCGGGGACCTTGGAATCCGGGCGGATTCTCACGTAGTGATTATCTGCAAGACATACCATTGTTTCTACCAGGCCATGGCTCCCCGCGTCCTTTGCACCCTCCAGTACGCGGGTCTGGAGAATGTCAGCATTCTTGACGGCGGCCATGAAAAGTGGGTTCGAGAGAAGAGGCCGATTTCCACAGAACCGGTCACACCGAAAAAAACCGTTTACAGGGGCAAACTGAACAAGCAACTGCATGTAGAGAAGGCCTACGTGGCCAGCCGTCTCGGGAAAGCGACTTTTCTCGATGTGCGTGAACCTACTTTGTTCAGCGGGGAGAAAAAACAGGAGTTTGTGGAAAAGGCCGGCCGAATCCCGGGGGCCGTCAATCTGCCCGCGTCGGAAGCATATACGAAGCTCGGCACGTTTAAAAAGAAAGAAGAGCTTGAGGCCATTGTGACCACAGTGGTGGGGGCCGACAGGTCCAGGGAGATTATCACCTACTGCGACACCGGCAAGTGCTGTCCCACCTGGGCTTTCATCCTGTCGCATGTCCTCGGGTACAAGAATGTGAAGCTCTACGACGGCTCTTTCGAAGAGTGGACAAAGGATCCTTTGCTTCCTGTGATCCGCTGAAGCAAATCTCAGATTCAAGCGCCTCTGATTGCAGAGTGAGGGTTCGCCCCCCATCAGCAGACGAATCTCCTGCTGTTCAAAGGGTCAAATGAAAAGCAGGGTCAAACATGACCCTGCTTTTTTCGTATAGCCGCCATGAATCGTGAAAACGTAGAGGATTAATTTCTTATCTTCACTCACCACTGGCCACTAGTCACTGTCTTCATGGGGCCAGGAGTAGACCGGCAGGCGGCCCTCGAATACCGATCCATCGGGCATGACCTCCACGTCCTGCCCGTTCATCCGCCTGATCTTCGTCAGGTTGGCCGGGACCTTTTTCCCTTGCGTGGAGCGGATGGCGTCTTCCACCGTCTTGAACCGGGAGAGTTCCACCAGCGTCATGATCTGGGGCAGCACCATACCGAACTCCCCCTTCTCATAGAGTCCGAGGGCCTTCCCCGGACTGACCCAGAGATGTTCCGTGAGCTCCAGGCCGTCATGCATGACCTCCTGCCCCTCGGGCGTCTCGGCCAGGAAGAACCGCACGTCATAGCGCAGTGGCAGCGGCTCAGGCGTGATCCAGTGGGAAAAATAATGGAGCCGGTCGAGGGGAAGGATGAGATCTTCTTTTTCCAGAAATTCCGTGAACTTCATTTCACCGCTATTGAGGGCCCGCCGGTATCCGTACAGCCTTTTCTTCTCTTCCTCCGTTCTGATAAAAACAGATGAGCCGTCACGCTTTTTTGCGATCAGGATCCCCGCCTCTTCGAATGTCTCCCGTATACCCGCAACCCAGGCCCCGATGGCCTTTTCGGGTTTCGACATGTTTGGAAGGATCTCGAGGGCTTTCTTCCGGTCCATGCCCGTACAGAAGCGCTCGACCCCCGGTGCGTAGTCCTCGGGATCGAGGATCCCCCCGGGATAGACGTGATATCCCGGGACGAAACGGCTCGATCGATTCCTCAGGACCATGAGAACTTCGATGTCCCTCTCGCGATCGGTGTGTTGCTTCCTGATGACCATGACCGTTGCGGCGTCTGTCGGTTTTGCATACATGATCGTAAACTGCGCTCCCTCCCATTCGGTCACATTCAGAAGGTTTTTTTAACGAATCGTAATATAGAAAAAACCCTGATGGATGTAAAGGCCTCCCGGCCCGGAATGTATCCCCGGCCGGAAACCCTATCGTCTTTCCAGAAGGGCTACGGCCTCGATATGTTTCGTCTGCGGAAACATGTCCAGGGGCTGGACCGTCTTCAACCCATACCCTTCCCGAATAAAAAAAGCAATGTCCCTCGCCTGGGTTACGGGGTCACAGGCGACATAAACGACTTTTCGCGGTGCCATGGTTGCGATCGCCCGGAGGACGTCCTTTTCGCAGCCCCTTCTCGGCGGATCCATCACGATCACATCGGCGGGCCCTTCTTTGAAAAAATCCTCCTGGAGGACGTCCTTTACATCGCCGCAGAAAAAGGTGCTGTTGGAGACCCCCTTGAGATTTTCCCGGGCGTATCCGACGGCCTCTTCGTCCATTTCGACGCCGGCGAAGGACCTGCACCTCTCGGCGAGGAATGCCGAAAAAAGGCCTGATCCACAGTAGCACTCAATCACACGGTCCGCTTTCGAAAGAGCGCTCAATCGGATCACTTCATCTACCAGAACCTCCACGAGGGCCCTGTTGGCCTGAAAGAAACCTTCCCGCGGTACAATGAAAACTCGCTCTTTGACCCTCCGACGAACGCGGTCGACTGTTTCATCCGTGTCCCCGTTATCCCGGGACCAAAGGATCAGCCTTGACTCCCCGGGATGGATATCCCCCTTAGCCATACTTCGTCGAAAGGCGGCGCAGGACTCGTTGATGGACTTATCCATGATCCCGCATCTCTCGATATCCACCAGCCTTCGCCCGCTCACATCGAGAAAACCGATCACAGGGTTTTTTCCGGCCACGGGCTGGACATGGTATTCTCCCTTCCCGCGGTAACCGTATATGAGCGGTGACGGGATGATCCTTTCAACGGGCGGCGATTTAAGTCCGCCCACCCGTTCGAACGAGTCGATGACCTGCTGCATCTTGATCTCGAGCTGCTTTTCGTAATCGATATGCTGGTACTGGCAGCCGCCGCATTTCCCGAAATACGGACAGGGCGGGTTCACTCGGTGTACAGAGGGTGTAAGGATCTTCCGCAGTCTGCCCCGGAGAAATTTCTTTTTCACCTCCCGGATCTCGATCTCCACGATATCCCCGTCGAGCGTGAAGGGCACGAAGACGACGAAGCCGTCAACCCTCGCCAGGCCGTCACCACCGAAGGCAACGGCACGGATCTCGGCTGTGAGCACCTGACCGGTTTTAAAGGGAGTCGTCTGCGTCATATCCATACCCGTTTGCTTGACTTTCTTCTGCTTATATCAGTAATCTCAACGGCCGTAAATAGACGGCTGGAGCGGATGCCTTGACATCTCTGAAATTTATGTGCTATGCCACCTAAAATTCTGTAAGTCTTTGATGGATGGGACGTTTTTGAACGACACTGAAAAAAAATCCATGCTCTGTCCCAACTGCCGGAAACTCATCAGCCGGGACGAGCTCACCTGCCCATACTGCGGGCTTTCAAGGCCCGGATCGGCTGTCAGGGAAAGGCTTCTCAGGATCTCTCTTCTGAATCCCGACCATCTCATCCAGATCATCATCTACACGAACATCGCGTTCTTCATCCTGTCCCTCGCACTGAATGTGTCCGACCTGGGATTTTCAGCCAACCCTTTCAGGTTTCTCTCACCATCGTCGCAGAGCCTGATCCTTCTCGGCGCCTCGGGAACCATTCCCATCGACGGCTTTGGTCGCTGGTGGACCGTTCTCACGGCTTCCTTCCTCCACGGAGGGATCCTTCACATCTTCTTCAACATGGCCGCCCTCTGGCAGCTCGGCCCCTTCGTCATGCATGAATTCGGCACGAGCCGCTTTGCCGTCATCTACATCCTGAGCGGCATTGCCGGCTTCGTTGTTTCCTATTTCGCCGGGGTTCCCTTCACACTCGGCGCCTCGGCGAGCGTCTGCGGCCTCATCGGCGCCATACTTTACTACGGAAAGTCGCGGGGAGGCTTTTACGGGCAGGCCGTCTACAAGCAGGCCATGGGCTGGACTATCGGCCTGATCCTTTTCGGACTCCTGGTCCAGGGCATCAACAACTGGGCTCACGGCGGAGGCATCCTGAGCGGCATTGGCTTCGGCTTCATCCTGGGCTACCATGAAAGAAAAAAAGAAACGATGCCCCACAAGGTCCTTGCCGTCGGCCTTATCCTGATCACCGTCATTTTCCTGGGATCGGCATTACTGCAGGCCATCTACATCCGCTTTTTTATGCGGTAGGAACACAGCGCTTTGACCCGAGGACCTCGGGAAGAGAAAGGAGAGCTTATGAGAAGGTATTTAAACTGGACCATTATCGGTTGTGTGCTGGCTCTGTCCCTTACGGGTTGCGCCGTCGTCGTCGGAGAAAGGACGCTCGGCGTCGATTCCGGGAAGTTCATCTACACCGACGGTACCCTCTATGGAAATTATTACTTCCCCATGGACGTCGTCTGGAAGGCCTGTCAGAGGACCCTCTTCGATCTGAAGGCAACGGACGCGACCTATACCAAAAAAATCGCCCAGGGCACGATGGAAGGTACGGCGAGCGACGAGAAGATCCGGATCACAGTGGAATACGTTTCCAAGAACGAAACCCAGGTGGCCGTCCGCACCGGCATGGCAGGGAGCACCCTCGCATCGAAACTCATCCACGACCGCATCCGGGAAAATCTCCTGAAAGAAAGCTCAGCCCCCTCCGAAAGCATGGAGAAACCCCCGACAAAGGATGAACCCCCCGCGGGGACGAAGGAACCCGTCAAATCAAAAGATCTCGGCCAATGAACGAAAACGCCGGACGCAAAAAGACGGTCCGTACCTTTGCCGCGGCGTCCTTCCTGAACGACATGGGGTCAGACATGATCTATCCCATCTAGCCCCTCTTTGTTACCTCCCTAGGGGCCAACATGGCCGTTCTGGGTTTTATCGACGGCATCGGGGATGCCATCGTGTCCGTGTCCCAGGCGGTCTCCGGCTACATCTCGGACAGGATACGGAAGAGAAAGGTGTTCATCTGGCTGGGCTACGTCTTCGCCTTCCTCTCCCGCCTCGGCTATGCCTTCTCGACGTTCTGGCAGACCCTGATCCCCTTTCGGATTCTCGACCGGGCCGGTAAGATGAGGGGGGCGCCAAGGGACGCCATGATAGCCGATCTTTCGACCCAGGCCAACCGGGGCGAGTCTTTCGGGTTCCTGCGGGCGATGGACAATCTCGGCGCGGTCTGCGGTATCCTCCTCTGCATCCTCCTCTTTCAGTATCTCGGCTACCGGAATCTCTTTCTTCTCGCCGCTATCCCGTCCATCGTCGCCGTCTTCCTCATTCTCTTCCGGATCCAGGAAAAGGAAACCGGTGAGACGAGGATCTACCAGGGCATCAAGCTCTCCGACCTGGATCGAAACCTCCAGCTTTTCATGTTTCTGAACGCCCTATTCGCCCTCGGCTCATTCAGTTACTCCTTTTTGCTGATCACCTCGAAGGATTACGGTTTCCAGATCGCTTTCATTCCCGTTTTCTATCTTCTCTTTACCGCCGTGGCTTTTCTGTGTTCACTCCCCTTTGGTAAGCTCTCGGACCGGATGGGGCGAAAATTTGTTCTCCTGATCTCCTTCGTCCTCTGGGGGCTCGTCTGCCTGACTTTTCTCTTCTTGAAGAGCGCCTGGGCAGTCTTTGCAGCCTTTATCCTGTACGGCCTCCACCGTGGCTCCCTTGACACCGTCCAGAAGGCCTTTGTATCGGAACTCGGCCCCGAAGCGTTCCGGGCAAGCGTGCTCGGTGGATTTCAGATGGTCATCGGCTTATGCGCCCTGCCGGCATCGCTCCTGGCGGGGCTCCTATGGGATCAGATCGGCATGCATGCACCCTACGCATTATCTCTCGGTTTGACGATCCTTGCTGCAGTCCTTCTCCTCTTTGTAAAGGAAAAAATGGGGGCTTCCTCCAGAGAAATCCTTAACCGTGCATGAATTCATGATACCGTCATCCGGCACGCCCGACATTCTAATCCCGGGCCTTCAACCCGCAGGCAAAGCTTCTTATTTGAGGAGGCTGAACCGGTTTCTCGTGGAGTGCGACTACGAGGGAAAGCGCGTCAGGGCTTATCTCCCCAATCCCGGAAGACTCTGGGAACTGCTGATTGGCGGAAGGACGCTATATCTGGCAGAGGCGCCGGCTGGGCGGGCTACACGGTACACGGTGCTCGCCGTCGAGCGTGACGGCATCCCCGTCCTTCTTCACACACACCTCACCAATCGCTTGGTGGATGAGCTTCTCCGCCGGGGGATGATCCCGGGACTCGAGAACGCCCGGGTCCTGAAACCGGAGGTGTCCTTCGGAAGGAGTCGTTTTGACTTCCTTCTGGAAGTGGGGGGAAGACCCTTTGTTCTGGAGGTCAAATCCTGCACCCTTTACGGGGAGGAGATGGCCATGTTTCCCGATGCCGTTACGGAAAGGGGAAGGAAACACCTTGTCGAACTTGCCGGGCTCTCACGCAGCGGTACCCGCGCAGGGGTCATCTTCCTCGTCCATTCGCCGAAGGTCCGTTATTTTCTGCCCGATTATCACACGGACTATGATTTTGCCCGGACCCTGTATGAACGAAGAAAGGATCTCATGGTCAAGGCTTTGTCCGTGGAGTGGAAGAGGGATCTTTCCCTTAGCCCCCGCATCCGGGACCTGGAAATTCCATGGGACCTTCTCGACCGGGAAGCCGCGGACAGGGGTAGTTATATCCTGATCCTCCATCTTCCCCGCAAGACGAGGATTGACGTGGGGAGCCTCGGAAAGATTTCCTTTCCCCCCGGATATTATCTTTACACAGGGTCGGCCAAAAAAGCCCTCCGGGCTCGCATGGCACGGCACCTCCGAAAGAAAAAAAACCTTTTTTGGCACATTGACTACCTCGCCGATCGATGTGATACGCCCCTGTGCATTCCCGTCCGTACCGGAGCCGACCTCGAGCATGAGATGGCCACAAGCCTCCAAAAAATAGCCGAATGGTCCATCCCGGGTTTTGGGGCGTCCGACTGCCCCTGCAAAACTCACCTTTTCGGCATGAAATCCCACCCTCTCCAGCATGAAGAATTTATCAACAATCTTCAATACTTCCGAATCGACCGCCTCGGCAACACACATTCCCCTTAAGTAAAGCAGATTTCTGTCGAGAATATTTCTGAAAAGCTTGGTTAGCACCCGAGCCCCAATTCCCCCATAAACGCCTGACTCCAGAGGCGAAAAAGCCTGCTTAATGCTCGAAATGGGTTTGCGGGACGGCTTCGGTTTTGACTTTGCCGCCGGGGTGAGACATGAATGTATCGAATATACGCTGAAGGGGGAATGGACATGAGAGCAATTCGACTTGCGGAGAAACCCCGGGTGATCGGGGTGATGGGAAGTCACAGAGGTGATACCCGGACGCTCGATGAGGCCTACCGGGTCGGAGAAGGAATTGCAAAAAGAGGACACATTGTGCTCACCGGAGGCGGCGGGGGTACCATGCGGGCGGCTTCGGAAGGCGCCTGGAAGGCCGGCGGCCTCGTGATAGCCGTGCTCCCCTCCGAGAGACGGTATCCCGCTAAGGGGTACCCGAACGATTTTGTCGACATACCGATTTACACGGGCATGTCCGATGCCCGAAACGCCATAAATGCGAAGACCCCGGATGTCCTCATCGCATTGAGGGGCGGTCTCGGAACGCTCTCCGAAATCGCGCTGGCTCTGAAGAGCGGCACTCCCGTGATCGGCCTTTGCTGTCCCCGATTTGAGGTTGCGGGGGAAATTGATGTGATTCGAGTTGCCACCGTCGAGGGCGTTTTTGAGGAAATGGAAAGGATTTTAAAGGGTTAAAATGCAGTCCATGTCGCCTTCTTTATCGTCATTTAACATCACCGCTTGCCAATACCGTGGGGTGTGAGCAGAGGATCTGCCGATGAGCTACAAACCGGACGAAAGCTTTGAAAACAGAAGGGAATACTCCCGGGTCGAGGCCTATATTCCGTTCGACATTCGAGTTGTCCCGCCGGAGGAACACAAGGCTGTATATTCGAGGGTGTCGGGAGACACCACCCTGGAGTTTGCCAGCCTGCCCGAGATCGAGGACAAGTCCCTTGCCGAGTGGTTCAAGATGATCAACGCCAAGCTCGATCTCATGACGAGCATGCTCTCCCTGCAGAGAGAAGGTTTCTGCTCTCTTCCCGTTCAGTGCGTGAACATCAGCGGCGGTGGTGTGAGTTTTTCTTCGCAAAAGAAATACGAGATGGGGGACATCCTGGAAATCAGGATGATCCTCAGCATGCTCCGTTCCGTCGCCCTCTACATATACGGAAAGGTCGTTCAGGTGAGATCCCAAGGCGAGGATCACCAGATCTGCGTCAAGTACGTTGCCATGGATGACGAAATAAGGGAAGAGATCATCCAATTCGTCTTCCACAGGGAAAGACAAATCATCCGGGAAAAAAGGAGGTAGAAAACCTCATCCATGCTTGTCCTCATCGGTGCACTGATCGTTATCGCAGCGCTCGTCGGCGGTTTCCTGGTGGAGAAAGGCAATCTCTGGATCCTCGTTCAGCCCGCCGAGGCCATCATCATTTTCGGTGCCGCCATCGGGGGGTTCATGATCGCGTCGCCCGTGAAGGTCATGAAGTCCGTTATGAACGGTGTCCTGGTGATCCTGGAGGGGAAGACATACTCGAAGGCCGATTACATGGAAGTCCTCATGCTTCTCGGGGAGGTCTTCTACAAGATCAGGAAGGAAGGCCTGATCTCCGTCGAGAACGACGTGGACAATCCCGCGAGGAGCCCGATCTTCAGAAAATACCCCAAGTTCTTCAGAAATCAACACGCACTCTCCCTCGTCGTCGATACGCTGCGGACCGTCATGACCACGAAGATAGAACCCCACGAACTAGAATCGCTGATCGGTGCCGAGCTGGACACCCACCACGAGGAGCTGATGGTGCCGACGAGAAGCGTTTCGAATATGGCCGACGCCCTGCCGGGGCTGGGAATCGTTGCCGCCGTCATGGGTGTCGTGCTCACGATGCAGAAAATCGGGGAGCCCCCCGAGATCCTGGGCCACAGCATCGGTGCAGCCCTGGTCGGCACATTCCTCGGCGTTCTGATGTGCTATGGATTCGTGGGTCCCGCAGCCCGGAACATGGAATACCACGCAAGCGAGGAGCTCCAGTATCTCAGCGTCCTGAAAATGGCGATTGTCGCCTTCGTCAGCGGCGCGGCACCCCAGGTCGCCGTGGAGTTCGGAAGGCGTGTCATCCCTGCCAATGTGAAACCCTCATTCGAGGAAATCGAACAGGCCATAAGGCGGATTAAGAAATAATGTCTGAATCCGGAAGAGTTGTCATCATCAAAAAGGTGAAGAAGCGCGAGTACCAGTACACTCATGGTGGCCAGTGGAAGGTTGCCTACGCGGATTTCGTCACCGCCATGATGGCCTTCTTCCTCCTGCTGTGGCTCATCGCCGTGATCACACCGGAGAAGAGGGCCGTCCTCGCCGAATACTTCAAGAGCTTCACCATTTTTCAGGACAGCAGCACTTCGGTCATAGACGGCAAGGCCTTCGTCATGGAGGACCTCATAACAAGACCAGAAATCCGGCCGGAAGAATTCGGGAACAAATTCAAGCGGGCCGTGGATGAGAAACTCAAGGACATGAAGGATCAGGTCCTGGTGGACGTGATCGAAGGGGGTGTGCGCATCCAGATAGTCGACAAAGAAGGGAACACCATGTTCCCCCTGGGAAGCGCCGAGCCCACCCCCAAGGCCAAGGAGGTCCTGGCCCTCATATACGAAAACGTGAAGGACATGAAACAGAAGATCGCCATCGAGGGGCATACCGATTCCGCGCCCTTCCGGGGGGATCAGATCACGAACTGGGAACTTGCCACGTCACGGGCCTCCGCCGCGAGGCGTGAACTCGAACAGCATGGCATCGAGCCTTCACGGATCGCCCGGGTTGTCGGCTATGCCGATCAGGAACTGCTGGTCAAAGAAGATCCGAGAGACCCGAGAAACAGGAGGATCAGCATTATCCTTCTGCAGGAGCACCAGCCGGCCACGGTGATCCAAAAGCCCCTTGAGCGCGACGTCAAAACAGGGTCAGAGGTCACGGGTCAGCAGGCGCAGAATGTGCCGTCTGAAAAGGTGGTCGTGCAGAGCGACCCGTCAAAAGACGTCAAAAGTGCCCTGATAGAACAGGAGAAAAAGTCTGCATCGACGATAAAGGACACCCGGAACCTCAAGCAGAAAAGACCGATGCAGCGCAGAGACATGACGGGCGTCTGGGATTAAACACCCCCATTTCGAGCACATCCCTTCATCCCTTCCATCCGCAGATTCAATTCCTCAGGCGTGTATGGTCTTTTCCTGGAGTTTTCGCCAGGTATTTTCCGAATACCAGATATCCACGAACTCAACGAGAGACTGCCTTTCCTTCGCGCGCATCACTTCCGCCACGGCCTGACGGGAGAGTTTCTTGATGCTCCCGAAAGCAGCGGGATCTTTCGATCGGTATTGCCCACAGAAGTGTGACAGGTGGGGCCCCGCTTCAGTCCCTCAGGACGGCATGAATAACCGGGGCAGAAAAGTGCTCAAGGCGGGTACGAAGGTGACGATTATCAACACCCCCACGGCAATGAGGAAGGGAATCCAGATGCCGCGCGACAACCTCTCCAGCGACAGGCCGGTAATGCCGCAAATGGAAAACAGCACGCCCCCCACTGGCGGGGTGATGAGGCCCAGCACCAGGTTGAAACAGACGATCACGCCGAAATGCACGGGGTCGATCCCCATCTTATCCGCCAGAGGCACCAGCACAGGCGTCACAATGGTGAGGGCCGGCGCCGTTTCCAAAGGTATGCCGATGATCAGCAGGAGGATGTTCACGAGAATGAGAAACACATAGGGGGACGAAGTCAGGTAGGCCAGGGCATCCATGACTTTCAACGGTACCTGCTCCACCGCCACGACCCAGGCGAAGGGCTCGGAGAGTCCGAGCAGCAGCATGACCACGGCGGCCTCCACTCCCGATATCAGAAGAAGATGGTACAACCGGCTGAGCTTCAGACGGCGGTAGATAAAAAAACCCGCCATGAAGGCGTACACAACGGCGATTCCCGCCGCCTCCGTGGGCGTAAAGATTCCACCCCAGATGCCACCGATGATGACCACGGGCATCACCAGGGATGGTATCGCCCGGAGGGTCCCCGTGAACACGTCCCGCATCGAGGCGCGAGGCTCCCTCGGGTATCCGTCGCGACGCGCGACGATCACCATGTAGATCATGAGGCACAGTCCGAGCAGAAGCCCCGGAATGATTCCCGCAATGAAAAGGGCCCCGATGGATACCTGTGCGATCACCCCGTAGATGATGAAGGGAATGCTGGGAGGAAGGATCGGACCCATGCAGGAAGCGGTGGCCGTCACGGCGGACGACACCCCATCGTCGTAGCCCGCCCGGCGCATGGCCGGAAGCATGACCGTGCCGATCGCCACTGCCGTGGCCACGGCGGAACCGGATATAGAGGCGAAGATGGCGCAGGCAACGATGGTCGTCAATCCCAGACCGCCGCTGATGTGTCCGACAAGCTGCCTCGAAAAGCCCACGAGGTCGTCCGTGATTCCCCCCTCGTTCATCAGATTGCCCGCAAGGATGAAGAGCGGTATGGCCAGGAGCGGAAAGGACGACATGCCGGCAAAGGTTGTCTGAATGAGAAGGGTGGGGGAAATGCCGCTGCTTAGAAATGTGTAGACCAGGGCGGAGGCGCCCATGGCCAGGGCGACCGGGATGCCCAAGGCCATGAAGACCAGGAAGGCAATCAGAAACAGGGCAAGCAAATTCAGTCACCTTTTGATTCGGAGTGGAAAAAAGTCCAGCACTGCTCGACGGTTATCAGGAGCATGAGCATGAAGCCGGCGGGGAGAGCGAGATAGGGCAGGCCCATGGGAATTCCGATGGCCGTGGAAAGCTGGCGCATGTTGACGACGGTCTGGCGCATGCCGAAGTAGGTCATCAACACGAGGAAGGCCAGCATGCCGGCATACATGCCCCCTGTAGCGACAAGAAAAAGAGTCTTCGGAAGTTTGTCCATCAGGATTTTCAGACTGACCTGGTACCCCTTCCTCAGTCCGACGGCGCTGCCCATCATGGACGCCCAGACCAGGGCGTATGTGGCCGCCTCGCCCGACCAGACGGGCATGTCGCCGAGGACGTAGCGCCCGAAAACCTCATAAGGGATGACCACGGCGATCACCGCCATGGCCGCCGCGGTCATCCCCGAGGCGGCTTTGATAAGGACAGCGTTCAGTCTTGAGAAAACCGTCATAGACATCACTTGGTCTTCAGGATCGCGTCGACCTTTTCCTTGCCGAACTGCCCGGCGACCTTACTGATTGCCGGCTGCATGGCCTTCCGCCAGGCCGCCTTATCGATTTGCCTTTCAACCTTCATACCCCTGGCGGAAAGCTCGGCAACCTGCTTTTCCTCCATATCCCTCCCCAGCTTGCGTTGATACTGGGCGACTTCCCTGGCCGCCTTAAACAGCATCTCCTGGTCCTGTTTGGGAATGGACTGCCATTTTTTCAGGCTCACGAGAAGGACTGCCGGGGAATAAACATGCTGGGTCAAGGACAGGTATTTCTGAACTTCATTGAGTTTCACCGAATGGATCACGGCGATCGGGTTTTCCTGCCCGTCGATAATCTTCTGCTGGAGGGCCCCGTAGACTTCTCCCCACGCCATGGGAACGGGATTCACGCCTACCGCCTGCCAGGCCACCATGTGCACCTTGTTCTCCATCGTACGGATCTTCAGGCCCTTGGCGTCGGCAGGAACCCTGACCGCCC
>JAPLJU010000047.1 GCA_026388445.1 Deltaproteobacteria bacterium | reverse complement strand
AAGTCAGGCAAGAAAAGGCCCTGGAGAAGGCGAAGGACAGAGAAATACCCCCCTCGCGGGAGACGGCGGCAGTGGACATCATATCCTCAAGCGCCTCCCTGCAAAGGGATGCGGTGGCCATCGGGCCGGTAAAGGCCTCCTCTTCGGACGACGGCACGAGAGCCGTTGCCGCTTCTACGAGGGAGGGGTCGACGGGTCCCTCGGGGACCACCATCGCCATGCCCCGCTACTTTGACAACAAACGGCCTGCATACCCGATTGTCGCCCGAAGAAACGGTTACGAAGGGACGATCGTCCTTTCGGCCCAGGTTCTCAACAGCGGCAGCGTCGGGGAGCTCCGGATCAAAAAATCCTCGGGATACGAGATCCTCGACCAATCGGCATTGGAAACCGTCAGGCAGTGGCGCTTCGAGCCCGGCAAGCGGATGGGCCAATCGGTCACAACATGGGTTGAGGTTCCCATCCGATTCGTGTTGACGGCACAGGGGCATTTGTAACGGATGAACATGGATGATCAAGAAATGAGGAAGCGGCTCGCCGAGATCATCCTCGAGCGATCCTTCGAATACAGCGAGAATTCGCCCTTCACACTGGCTTCGGGAAGGACAAGCCCTTATTATTTCAACTGCAAACCCGTAACCCTTGACCCCGAAGGGATGAACCTCATCGGTCAGATTCTCTTCAACATGCTCGAGGAGTCGGACGTGGCGGCCGCCGGGGGGCTGACCCTCGGGGCCGATCCCATCGCAAATGCGCTCGCCGTGATTTCCTTCCAGAGAGGGAAGCCCATCAAGTCCTTCACGGTCCGCAAGGAGACGAAGGGGCACGGCACGAAGAGCCGGATCGAGGGGGCTGTAAAGCCCGGAGAAAAAGTGGTCATCCTCGACGACGTCATCACGACGGGGGCTTCCACGATCACCGCCATTGAAAGCGCCAGGGCCGAGGGATTGATCGTGGACCGCGTCATCGCCCTCATCGACCGCGAAGAGAGTGGCCGGGAAAACATACAGAAGCTCGTGGGCCGGGTGGATGCCGTTTTTAAAAGAACGGACATTATGGCCCTCTACAGTAAGGATTAACATGTCTTCGCATCGCCTACGCCTGTTCATATTGTCTCTTCTATTTTCAGCGTTGATGGTCTGCCTGCATCTGACGGGAAGCGCAACCGTTGTGGACCGCATCCCGGTGACTCAGTTCCATTCTCCGAACCTTCAAAACGGAGTCCCGGCAGGATGGGAGCTCGAAAAACGCAATGGAACGCCGGTAATCCGCCTGGAGAAGATCTCGAAAGTCAATTTGATGCACATCCTCCCACCCCTGCCCCTGAAAAAGCACGCGGGTGATCATTACGTCCTGCGGATGACCAGTGACGCTCAGTCCGCTTTCGGCATCCGGAGGCCCGTGCAGGTGAATCTCAAGGAGCATCCCTTCCTGAGCTGGAAATGGGCCGTCACAAAATTCCCGTCGGGAGGCGACGTGCGCAAGAAAGACAGGGACGACCAGGCCCTGCAGATCTACATTGCCTTCAAGTCGGCAGGGTTCACGGCCAACCTGAACACGCCTCTTCTCGGCTACATCTGGGACACGGAGGCGCCCGTCGGAACGACCTGCAGGAGCACCCAGACCAACGGGGACAAAGTCCGTTATATCGTGATGAGGAATAAAATAAACAAGGCGGGCCGCTGGTACACCGAAAAGAGAAACGTCTACCAGGATTACAGAACGCTTTTCAGCGATATCAATAGGGGTGAACCGCCCGAGATCATGGGCATCGTGCTGTATATCAACTCCCAGCGCACCCAAACCGGCGCCGAGGCCCTGATCCACGACGTTTTCTTCAGCAAAGGCTGAGACGTCTCATCCTGTTGACGAGAAGGTGAGCCTGCCTGACGGGTTCGGGGATCCGGTAGCCCCTGCAGCAGGAAAGGGCGATCCGGATGGATTGCCCAAGCCCGACGCGGTGCCCCTGAGAGACATAGATCGGTTTAACCCTCTCTTTCGTGCGCACCACCGCGCCAACGGCGCGCCCTCCAAAAAAGAGAGCCACGTGATCACCCACATTCTCCCCCACCTCACTGTGCTCGCCAACGAGCTTCGTCTTCGCCGGCGGGACGCTCAGCTGGGCGCGCGGCCTCGAGGGTTCCGACGCAACGGACCCGCGGATCGATCGCATGACCGAGAACATTCTCGCGCGCGCCGGCCTC
>JAPLJU010000262.1 GCA_026388445.1 Deltaproteobacteria bacterium | reverse complement strand
ATATATCGCCTTTGCCACTGATGTTAGCCCTGCAACTTGACCACTTATAGTCTTCAGGCTTATCTACGAGCTTTGACTTCACCGGATTTTGCTCTATGTAGCGTACCACAGCCCATAAGTACGGCTCAGCCTCAATAATGGATCAAGAATGGGAGGATAATGTCAAAAACAAGAAAAGGCTTCATGTTCTTGGATAAAGATGAGGTCGAGAAGATATGGAATCAGAAAGAAATGAGGAAGGGGTTGGCTGGATTGATAGCAGAGCGTAAAGGAATAAAATTAGAATCAGCAAGAAGGTGGATTAAGAGGGAGGAGAATAAAGGCTGCTCGGTAGAAGATATTTTGGGAAAGGATTTCTTTCGCAAAACTCTTCACTGGAATCGTTAAATCAAGAATTTGTGTATTACTGTTTAATAAAATCAATAATTACTGTACCAAACAATGTATTCCCAGAGTATGCATTAAAATTACCGACAAGGTGGCCAGCGCCGTCAATTCTCATTATGCCGGTTGCGGTATACACAACTCCTGGATAAGTATAGGTCATGCTTGTGATTCCAGTATTGGATATCGTACCAAAAACTGAGCCCGATACACCTTTAGTAGAATTGTATATGCTTCCAATTACTTCATTGTTCTTGGAGACCGTAACGGAAAGCGAGCCTGACTGCTGATTGACCAAGTCTTTAAACGTACCTGCCCAGTTACCTGCAAATGATGACTGCCCATCCTGTTTCTCGGGTTCGTTGGTGACATACTTGATGGCGATAGCGACCTGCCTGACACTACCCAATGGTTTTCCATAGGACGTCTGTCCCATATTGGTATAGTCAGAGCGCTGCAATATAATACCATCAGCCCCTTTCTCCTTTGCGGCAGAAATCACCTGACTATCCGTGGTCAATAGGCTGATGGCCAGCCAAACTCCTCCTGTGATCGGCACGCCACAGTCGATGATTCCGATAATCCTATAAGGGCGGTCTGGCTCCCCGTGTTCCCATACGTCTATACCTCCGACATTGCGGAGAGCACCTCCCTTGCCCTCGTAGACCTCCGCACCACTCCATGGCTTGAAAGTGGCAGTAGCGCAGCCCGTGACAAGAAGACAAACAAGAACATGCACGATGTATCGCACGATGGTCTCCCCTGAAAAGGGGTTATCAACATGTTTTTGCAATATTCATTTCATTGTGAAACTTTTGCATAAGATGTCAACGAATTTTTTGGTCAACACTTGGTCAACACTTCACAGAATATATCCCCCTGTTTCCCTGGTTATCCCTTCATAGCCCCAAAGGAGTCAATGTGGGATAACTACTCGAACGATTTGTTTCTTTCATTATCCCACAATGTCCCTGATTCTCCCGGTTCATACGCTACGAATCCAAAGGTCGAAGGTTCGACTCCTTCAGGGCGCGCCAGGAAAGGAAAAGGGCTGCGTTTCCAGAGGACGCAGCCCTTTTTTCATTCGTGTGACAGGATCGCACGGGCCGGTCGATCAAACACTGTCGTGCTATTTAAGCGTTTCAAACTTTCTCAGGGCTCTTCACGGTTCAAAGGGAAGATCCGGTCCATGGGTCCTGTCGGGGAGGGGCGAGTCTCAGCGGACTCCCCGACCGGCTTCGGTTTCGTCCCTTTCGCCTCGACCCTTTTCTGCCGGTACTGCACGTAGAAGTCCCGCATGGCCACGTAGGGATCGATGGCCGCATCCTTGAGGGATTCGTAGTCCCCGATCCTCAGGGAAACATCGTTCACCACCTCGTAACCCCTGACGGCCGACCAGACGTACCACGGATCGAGGTAGGAGATGGGGTAGGCAAAATAGTCACCGATGCGCCCGACCATGTCCCGCGGGCTGGAAGGCCCCAGGACCGGCCAGACAATGTAGAACCCCTGCCCCACACCGTAGAATCCCAGGGTCTGGCCGAAATCCTCGTCCTGCGCCTGGAGGTTAATCTCCTCACTCGACGCGGGATCGAAAAGCCCCACGACGCCGATGGTGGTGTTGATCCAGAAGCGCATGAGCTCCGTGAGCGCGCCCATCGGGTTTACCTGGAGCAGGCAGTTCACAAGGCGGACGGGCGACCAGAGATTGGAGAAGAAGTTGCTGACGCTGATCCTCGCGGACTCGGGAACGACCTTGCTGTAACCTTGCGCCACGGGTTTCAACACCCAGAAGTACAGCCGGTCATTGAATTCGTACATGGCCCGGTTGAAGGGCTCGATGGGATCGGCGATCTTTCCCAAATCCGCCTGCGCCCCCTCCTCCGGGTAATCGAGGCTTTCTTCCTCGTCGGTATAGTCATCGTACGGCGAGGGCGATTCCGGCGCTTTCACGTCCGGGGGTTCCGAACCCGTGGTGTCCGAGACCAGCCGAAGCTGAAGCGATTCAGCCTGCGGGGCGGACGTAGAAACGGCCTGGGGGCCATGGGCACAGCCCGCGAAAAGAAAGGCATACAATACAGCCGGAACCCAGATGAGTTTTAAAATACGCAAGATCTCTTCATCCTCTCCTGAAATGGGTGGGGAACGGCCCGGACTCTATGATGCTTTGACCTTCTTGCGCAGGATCTCGAGCAGCTGTTCGGGCGTGTTCTTCGCCAGGATCTCATTGAACTGGGTACGATAGTTCTGGACCAGGCTCACGTTCTCGACGACCACATCGTAGACCCTCCATGTGCCGTCATTCAGGATGACCCGATACATAATGGGGATTTCCTTCGAGGACGTGATGATCCTCGTGTAGACCTCCGCCATGTTGGCCGAGATGACGGCTTCCCTGTCAAAAACGATTTTTTCATCGGTGTAGGAAAGGATCTTGTCGGCGTATGCCTTTTCGAGCACCTGGTGATAGAGATGGACGAACTCCTTGCGCTGCGCATCATTCAACTTGTTCCAGTTCCGCGCCAGGGTCCGTCTGGAAAGCTCGACTTCGTCGAACATCTCCGCGTAGATGACCTCGAGTTTCTTCTTTTTGATCTCTTTGGCCGAGGCGGGTTTGAGCTTCGGATCGCGCAACACATCGAGCACCTTGTTCGAATTGACCTGGACCGTGTCAAGCGGCGCGCCGGCGTGTGCCGGGGAAGAACACAGGAAGATTATCACAAGACCCAATCCAACGAATCTTATCTTCATCGCTCATCCCTCTGAATGCTGTGCCCTGACTATTCCTTTTTCGTATCTTTCACATCCCCGAAGGCATACTTGCCGACGAGGTCCGCAATATCCACGGCCGGCTGCGTCTGGGTTATGGTTCCACCGGGCTCGAGGATCGACCCGCCCCCACCGGGATCGATACTGACATACTTGTCACCGATCAGCCCTTCCGTCTTGATGGAGGCGATGGCATCGTCATAAACCTTCACATTTTTCTGGATCTTCATTTCCACCACCGCCTGCAGGTTCTCCTGGTCCATCCTGAGCGATTCCACCTTGCCGATCTCAATACCCAGCATATTGACGGGGTTGCCGGCCCTCAAACCGGACACCGACGTGAAGTTCGCGTAGATCGGGTAGGTTTCGTCTCCGAAAAGGGACACATGTCCAAGCTTGACGGTCATGTACCCGATGGTGGCAATCCCGAGTGCAACGAAAATGCCCACGATGGTTTCCATGGCGTATTTTTTCATTTTCTCACCTCTATTATGAGTCGCATCGAAGCCGGGCGACTTCTTTCTGCTGTTTTTTTGCCGACTCGACGATGGCGTCTATGCCGGAAATGGGCTGACCCTGAGCAAGTCCGACACGGATAGTGAATTCAACACACCCCCCGGATGCCGCCCGTCTGAGGGCCCGCGCCGAAATATCCTGTATGCCCTGTCCCTTGAAATCCTCGATAAGATCCTTCAGGATATCCCCGGCCTCGGCGAGGTCCGCATAGGGAAGCACCGTCACGAATTCATTCATGCCGAGGCGGGCGGAAAAGCCCCCGACGGCGCCGAAGTGCCTGTCGATCAATGTCCCCATGCACCGTATGCCCTCCTGCGCGGCTTCATGGCCCAGTGCCGCAATAACGTCGCCCATCCCCTCCAGTGTGAAAAGCGCAACGACATAGGTTTTCTCCGGTGTTTCCCTTTTCAGCTGGGCATAGTACCGAACCTTGAACTGCCGCTTCGAGTATAGACTGGTCAACTCCTGCTGCAACCCTTCCAGGCTCTGGATGACCTCGTCCTTGAAGGGGTGCTCGAATTGCTCGAGTTCCTCCGGGGTGCCCTGAAAAACGATCTTTTGCTGATAGAGGGCGAGAATACGGTTGGAGATAAAATACACATCGGGAATCTCGTGGCTGACCAGGATCGCTGTGAAGCCGAACCGCCTCTGGTATTCGGCAATCCTGCCCAGGATCGCATTTTTCCGGACTGGATCCTGTCCGGACGTGGGTTCGTCAAAGAGCACGATCCGGGGATCGGTGACGAGAGCCCGCGCCAGGGCCACCCGCTTCTGCATGCCGCCTGAAATCTCCGATGGATACTTGTGGATCGCGTCGCCGAGTTCCGTCTGCTCTATCCTGGCCATGACCCTGCGATCAATTTCCGCCTTGTCCAGGTTGGTGGTCTCCCGAAGCGGCAGGGCGACATTTTCATAGACCGACATGGAGTCGAAGAGGGCGTTGTCCTGAAACATGTAACTCATCCCGGCGCGGCACTCATCCATCTCGTCTTTATCCATTTCGTTGAGGGGTTTGCCCCTGAAGAGGATGCGCCCCTCGTTCGGCTTGAGCAGCCCTATGATGTGCTTGATGAGCACGCTCTTTCCCGAGCCGCTGAGGCCGATGATGGTGGTGACCTGCCCCTCGTAGATCTGCAGGTTCACGCGGTCGAGAACCGTCCGCGAACCGAAGCGTTTGGTGACATCTTTGAATTCGATCAACGGCGTATCCATTATCTCCTCAGATGAGAAGGGAAGTCACGATGTAATCGGCGATCAGGACGAGCACGCAGGAAAGCACGACGGCAGACGTCGTGGCCAGGCCCACCGCCTTGGCCCCGCGGCCGTCCTCACGCATGTGTGCAAAATATCCCTGATAACAGCAGACGAGCGCTACGATCACGGCAAAGACCACCGCCTTGATAAAACCGTCGGTGACGTCTTTAAAGTCCAGGCTATCCTGCACGCGATAAAAATAGGCGCCGGGATTCGCCCCGAGGAGCAGCACGCCGGAGACATAGCCGCCCAAGATGCCGATGAGATCAAAAACAGCGGTGAGGATGGGAAAGCTGATGATCGAAGCGACGATCCTCGGGCTGATGAGATACCCGAGGGAATCAATCCGCATGGTGTCCAGGGCGTCGATCTGCTCGGAGATGCGCTCGATGCCGATCTGCGCGGTGATGGCCGAGCCCGCCCTGGCCGTGATCATGATGGCCGTGAGAACGGGCCCCAGTTCCCTGACCAGCGACAGCGCCACCAGCGTGCCGAGCGATCCCTGCGCGCCGAATTGGACCAGGGCGTGGTAAGACTGCAGACCCAGGACCATCCCGGTGAAGAAGCTCACCAGTATGATGATGAGGACGGAGCTCGCCCCGATGTAATAAACCTGCTCAATGATCTTGGGCAACTGTTTGGGCCGGAAGACCTTGAGGCAGGCCAGGCACAGGAAAATGGTCGATGCCCCCATATGGCTGACCCAGCCGATGAAGCCCCTCCCCATTGTGGCGAAGGGCCACGTCAACAAGGAGACAAGCCGTCCGCCTCTAACCTGCTCAGCGCTATTCTGACTGTTTTCATTCAGCGTCATGCACCGCGTACCCTTTTCTCAAATGGGGGTATTTTGTTCTATTTCAACCAATAAATCCATCGAATTTTTTAAAAGCCCCCCGTGCTGTCTGCCGTACTTCAACGCCGCACGGAACCTCCGGAGAGCAACTCTCCAATTGACAACCCCTTTAAAAAAGTAATAGTTTCAGGCAGTCTTTCATTTTCCCCCGACCATCTCTTTCAAGGGGTTCTGAGCGAGCCAGTGAGAAAGCAGCCGAAGATCACCGTGGGCATCATGGACCGCCGGGCGGAGGTTTCCGGCTGCCTGAACGGGGTTTTTCACGGGGATGGGTTCGTCCCCCTCTCGGGCCCTTTCCTGGCAAGAGCCGCAGAAGGAGTGGTTGCACTCACCGATTCGTCCGGCCGAAAAATCGCCCGCCTGCCGTTGATCCGCCTCAAGGCGCGGGAAGGTTCCACCTTCACGCTCTCTTCCGTGACCATCGGAAACCGTTTCCACTGGGAGAGAAAGGAGGACCAGACCTTCCGGGGAGACCTGGTTCTGCGGTTACGCGGGGACGGAACGATGACGGCCATCAACGAAATCCCCCTCGAGGATTATCTCGCAAGCGTGATCGCTTCGGAGATGAGTGACGCGGCGCCGATGGAATATCTGAAGGCCCATGCGATCCTCTCGCGAAGCTGGCTTCTTGCCGCCCTGGGAAAAAAACAAAATACGCAGATGACGCCGGCGGTAAAAACCGCGGCACCCGCCGAAACGTTCATCCGCTGGTACGACCGGGAGGATCACGACCTTTTTGATGTCTGCGCCGACGACCACTGCCAGCGTTACCAGGGGATCACGCGATTGTCGTCGGAAAACCCGCTGCGAGCCGTCGAAGAAACGGGAGGGCTTTGCCTGACCTCTGGTGGCGAAATCTGTGACGCCCGCTATTCCAAGGCCTGCGGGGGGCTCACGGAGTACTTCGGCACCGCCTGGGAAGACCGGGATGTCCCTTACCTGAGAAGCGTTTCCGACGCCCCCATCCCGCATCGGCCAATTCGGACGGAAGAGGAGGCCGCAAAGTGGTTCCTTTCCCATCCCGAGGCCTACTGCAACACAAAAGACGAGGGCCTCCTCCGGAGGATCCTCGCCGGCCCGGACAGGGAAACAGCGCCTTCGTCGTCCGGAAGAAGAAAGACGCCCGCGGAGAGGCCGGGGGCTTTGTTTTCCACGGTGCCGGCTGGGGTCACGGCGTGGGGCTCTGCCAGATCGGGGCTGCCGTTATGGCTGAAGGGGGCTTCTCAGCGGAGACGATCCTGAAGCATTATTTCCGTAGTACACGCATTCAGAAAACCTACTGAGCAGAAAGAGGTCATGCCCGCGCAGAAACCCGAATCACGAAACCCCTGGGCCTGGGTCCCAACGCTCTACGTCGCCGAGGGGATACCTTACGTCATGGCGATGACGGTGTCAGTCGTCATGTACAAACGGCTCGGCATCTCGAACACCGACATCGCCCTCTACACGAGCTGGCTTTATCTCCCCTGGGTCATCAAACCCCTCTGGAGCCCCTTCATCGACATCCTCAGGACAAAGCGCTACTGGATCGTCCTGATGCAGCTTTTGATCGGGGCGTCACTTGCCTGCGTCGCCCTCACGCTCCCCGCTTCGCGTTTCTTCCAGTATACCCTGGCCTTCTTCTGGATCATGGCCTTCAGCTCCGCAACGCACGATACGGCCGCGGACGGTTTTTACATGCTGGGGCTTCCGCAGCATCACCAGGCCGCCTTCGTCGGGGTGCGAACCACCTTCTACCGCATCGCCACGCTCGGGTCCAAGGGAGGTCTCGTCGTCTTTGCAGGTTATCTCGAAGGAAACGGTCATGACATCCCCGCGGCCTGGTCCATCACCCTCTTTGTGGCCGCTGCTGTCCTC
>JAPLJU010000169.1 GCA_026388445.1 Deltaproteobacteria bacterium | reverse complement strand
AGACCGACAAGAATGACGATGGCAGGCCCAAGGATCTGTGGATCAATAAAACCTCCTTTCGTTACGATTTTTACCCTTAAGACGGAAAGGACAGCCCGAAGGTTACAGAGATTTCCGGCTGGAGGGCCACCGGGTTTCATAACCCATTATAATTACTCATTTAATTTTACTCAAGAATTAGCAATTTCTGCCGAAATAAAGATAAGAAGAATAGTTATACCCAGGATGGGATGAAATGTTTTCTATAGACCTGGCGGCAACGGCGGAGGCGCTGTTTGCTGCGACCATATCCAGCAGAGACAAGCTGCAGGCGATTTCGGACAGCGCCCTTTCCAGGGGCGTCACGCTGTACCAGAAAGAAGATTACAGCGCGGCCGTCAAGGAATTCAGGATTTCTATCTCCCTCACCCCCGACTCTTCAACCGCCCCCGATGCCGTGAAGTACCTGGCAAGCTCCTATGTGAAGCTCGACAACGTAGATCAGGCCGTGAGCGAATACCAGGCCTATCTGAAGCTGAACCCTTACTCGGGTTCAACCCTCATCAATCTCGGCAACCTCCTCTATGCAGAGGATCGCTACGACGAGGCCATTGCCGAGTATGAGAAAGCGGTCAAGCTCGATCCCAGCGTGAACAACTACCTCGGGGAGGTCCTGAGCCGGTATGTCTACAAGGTCGACACCCCGAAGATCGAGTTTGCCTATTCAGAAAGCACGTTTCCGTTTTACCTGTCGATGAATACGCCCGTGTCTCTCCTTGATTCCTCGCTTTCCAGTGCCGGCGCATACAAGATATTCAGCATGAAGTTCCAGTTCGACAAGGCCCTGGACAGGGAATCCGTCGAGAATCCGGCAAACTGGGAGATCTCGAGGGCCGACGGGGCCGCACCGGCACTCTACAATTTCGGCCTTGAAATTTCCGAGACGGAAACGCAGCTTCCCTTCATCCCGGATTACGTTGTCTATGATGCGCTGAATCTGACGGCGACGGTTTTCTTCAGGGTCTACCAGAACGAAACGGCGGACGCGACCATCGATCCCGGCCACATCGAGTTCCGCTACAAGGGCAAAGACAGCTACGGCCTTTCAATGGATCCTTCAAAAGACCAGTTCACCGGCTTCTCCGGTATCTTCTGATCCCCTCCATCACGCCATCTTACTCTATCCGGGGCACATGTCGCCCAGCGGGCAAACGGCGATGCAGTTGAAACACGCGTACTGAAAACCGATGAAGGATGCCTGGTAGAGGCTCATGAACCGGGGCTCTTTGAGCAGGGCCAACTGCTCGTCGGGAGACTTGCCGAGAAATCGCCGTATGTAACCGAAAGCGCTCCCGATGCCGAAAGGCTGCGAAGCCCGCAGGCACTTCATTTCGTCCGTTCGACCCTCCATCTCGAGGGCCCGGCCGGGACAGGCCTCTACACAGAGACCGCAGTTGTCGCAGAGTTCTTCCCGGACAGGCGAGTCCGAGACCAGGGGCAATTCCGTCAGAAGCCCCGTGAAACTCACGCGGGACCCGAAGCGCGGGTGGATGACGAGGTTGTGACGGCCGAAAACACCGAGACCGGCTGCGACTGCCGCGTGCCTCAGCGACAGGTCCCCGATAAGCCCGAGCGTCGGTGCCTCCATGTCGAGGGGGTAGGATGAGAGGACGGGAGACGTTCTGACCCTGAATTTTCTCTCCACGTACCGGGCCGTGAGATAGAGGTGGCTCTTGGAGGTATCCATGACCGTCATCCGGCCGACCATGTTTACCCGGGGGTTCTTGCTGTCCAGGGCACCGTCGATCATCCGATGCCCCAGGACGATGATCGATTTGGCCTTCGGCAAAATGGTACGTGGATCCGGAGATTTCCTGGACTGATAGTCATCGAGGGATGCGAAACCCACGACATCCATACCGAGGTCCTGAGCGTATTTTCTGATTTCTTCCTTACTCATACAAACCTCCTTGATGCTGTTGATGGTCTTTTTTTCCGGCAAGGAATCGTGTCTTTACCTGCTCCTGAACATTTCGAAAAAACTGTTGAGGATTTTTTTGAAAGTATCCAGTTCCCGGGCGGAAAAACCTGCTTTGATGCTTTCATTGACTCTTCGGATGATGGCTTCCGCTTTTTTTGCTTCTTTGCGACCGCCGGGGGTGATATAGATGAGGAGCGACCGCCGGTCTTCGGGATTGAGCTTTCTTATGACCAGCCCGGCCTTTTCCAGCCGGTCCACGAGGCCCGTGATGGCCGAGTTGTCGACACCGATGACCTGACCGAGCTCCGACATGATCCGACCGTCCCGTTCCTGCAGCAGAAACAGGAGGGTGGCCTGAGGGGGGGTGATCTTCATCCCCTCTTTCGAAAAAAGGCTGTTGAGGTAAGTCCGCAGAGTATGCTGCGCCATCGAAACCATGTAAATGAATCTGTCATCCGTTGGCACGGGGTGTCCCCCTTGTTTGGTTGGTAAATATTTGATATATCAATAATTGAAGGCTTATCTATTGTCAACGTGTTTTTTCTAGAGGTTTTTTCGTGAATCCGGATGATCGGTCCAGGGTTCTGGATACCGCACAGGGCAGGGGAGGGGAGCTCATCCTCCTTGAAAGACATACGCCTGCCGGTGTGCACCACGAGATCCGGATCGACGGCCGTTTCGCCATGTCCACGTCGGACGAGCCCACTTCGCGACTCCTCGCCAGGGCATCGCTGAACCGGCTGGATCAGAAGGAGGGGAGAAGGGTCCTCGTGGGGGGGCTGGGACTCAGCCTCACGCTGAGGGAGGTCCTCGATGACAGGCGCGTGGGCGAGGTGATTGTCGCGGAACTCGAGGAAGCCATCATCCGGTGGAACGGGACTTTCCTGAAGGCGTTCAACAAAGACACCCTTTCCGATCCGCGATTGAGACTGTACTGCGGAGACGTCCTCGATCTCCTCAGGGAAACCGGGGCGCGTTTCGAGGTCATCCTCATGGACGTGGACAATGGGCCTTCTTATCTGCTCAATGAGAAGAATGCCTCTCTATATACCCACCAGGGATTGAGAATGATGAGGAGGTGTCTTGTTCCGGGGGGTATCCTCGGCGTATGGGCCGGCCGGCCCGAGCCGGACCTCGAGCGGAGACTGCGCGTTTGCTATACAGATGTCAGGGTCGATCTCGTCGCTGACAGGGGTGAGGGGGAGAACATCCCACCAACGGCGATCTACACGGCAGCAAGGAAGAAACGGACAGGGAAAAAAGAGTGATGATCGGCAGTGGGCCCGACGGTGTGTTGAGCGAGGAGATTATCCTGATTACCGGTTTCAGGGAAAAAACTAGGAGCAAAGAACCGCATCCATTTGCGGGCGGTGATATGCAAAAAACGAAAGGCAGGGTCAACCCTGCCTCCCTTCAAGAGCAAAATAGGTGCCGACAAAACTCATTCAGAGGTCATCGGTCATATTCCCCTTCCGCTTCGGGCTGATAGGTGACTTCCAGTACCCGGAGCTTCAGTTGACGACCTCCTGGTAGTTCCCATTCTATGGATTGTCCTTCCGCAAGACCGAGCATGGCGCTTCCCATGGGGGAGAGAATAGATACCCTGTTTTGATCCACGTTTGCGTCTGATGGATAGACAAGCGTGAAGTGATATTCTTTGTTGCTTTTTTCATCGACACACCGGGCGGAGGAATTCATCGTGATGACCCCGGGGGGCATGTTTTCCGGTTCAACAATCTTGGCGCGGTCCAATTCTTCTCGAAGCTGATCCAATGCCGGAAGGCGCTTCGAAGATGACGAATCAAGCACGCTTTCGATGCGATCCAGATCGGTACTGGATATCGTGATTGGAGGCTTCATAGCCATATCCGACCTCCTCGATCTTTTTCATGAAGATTTGTAGATCTTTTTTTCGATGACTTCCGACGTGCTCATCACCCTGGCATAGACAGATCCCAGGGCGGCGAGAAACGCCCCGTGGACGTGGCTTGCGGGGATAATGGTATCTTTAAATTTGAGCGACCTCGTCGCGCAGGCGTCATGGATGACGACGCACTGGAAGCCGTAATCGAAGGCCGCCCTCACGGTCGCGTCGATGCACATGCTCGTCATCATGCCGCAGACCAAAAGTCTTCCGATCTGCTCTTTTTTTAAATGATCAAGAAGCACCGTGTCCCGGAAACTGTTCGGGTAGTGTTTCCGGATGACGGTTTCATCGGGCAGGGGCCTGACATTTTCATGGATGAGAACGCCTTCCGTGTCCGGCAGGAAGAATGCAGCCCCCTTCTGGACGGATATGTGCTGGATGAAAATAACGGGTAATTTTTCCGCTCGGATAAGTTCGAGAATCTCCTTCGCTCTCAGGCTCGCCTCGATGCTCCCCTCGAGCTCCATTTTCCCCTTCGGGAAATAATCGTTCTGGATGTCGACGACCAGGAGGGCTGTCTTCATGGGATGTCCTCTTTTTTTCTGCGTTGATTTTTTTCGAACGGTATTACGGGTTCCTCACGTTAAAGCTGTTGCACTGTGCAAAATCGCCCGTCTCGATTCCCCGCTTGAACCATCGAACCCGTTGCTCGGAACTTCCGTGAGTGAATGAGTCGGGAACGACGTGGCCCCGGGTCTGTTTCTGGATGCGGTCATCGCCGATACTGCTGGCGGCGTTCAGGGCCTCTTCGATATCCCCCGACTCGAGGATCTGCCGGGCCTTGTTTGCGTGATGTGCCCAGAGGCCGGAAAAGCAATCCGCCTGGAGTTCCGTCCGGACGGAAAGGTCGTTTGCCCGCACTTCATCGACCCGGCTCCGCATGTCCTGAACCTTCTGCATGATGCCGAGCTGGTTCTGCACGTGATGCCCGACTTCGTGGGCGATGACGTAGGCCTGGGCAAAGTCTCCCGGGGCCTTGAACCGCTCCTTGAGATCGCGGTAGAAAATCAGATCAATATACACTGTCCCGTCCAGCGGGCAGTAGAAGGGGCCCATCGCGGCCTGGGCGAATCCGCAGGCGGACTGGACGGCGCCCGAAAAGAGGACCAGCTTGGGTTCCCGGTAGGTTTGTCCTCCCTGGCGGAAGACCTCACGCCAGGTATCCTCGGTATCCGCGAGGACGACGGAGACGAACTCGGCGAGCTCATCCTGTCCTGAAGGCTTGCCTGCGGACTGTTCCACCGATGGCGGACTCCCCGTCGTCGGCATCTGGTTCAGGATGACGCTCGGATCAACCCCGAAATAAAGCGCAACGAGCACGAGCACGATGGTCCCGATTCCTCCCCCCACGAAACCCCGGGAGACCGTCATACCCCGGCGGTCTTCAACATTATCGCTTCTTCTTCCCTCTCTCCATCGCATGACTGCCCTCCTTAAAGCCTTTCTGTATCGTTTTTATGTCAAAAGTCATCCGCGCCCGGTCCGCAAGTGTTCGGATTTTTCACCCATCCGTTTCACTGCTTCTCCGGCATGAAGGAGGGGATGCATTGCTTTTCGGGGTGCTTTCCAGTCACCGTTGCGTAGAAGGCGCGAATATATTCCATGTCGGCTTCGATATCGCCGGTCGGATTGAAAACGGGGCCTATACCCCCTGCCTTGCGCAGGTAATCCAGAAAAGCGAGCACGATCGGGACATTGGCGCCCCGGGCGATGTAATAGAACCCGCTTTTCCAGTACATGACCTTCTTCCGGGTTCCCTCGGGGGCCAGGACCATGGTGAGCTTGTTTCGTTCCTTGAAGACCTGGACCATCTGCGCTACGACATCGCTCGACTTGGACCGATCGATGGGAATGCCGCCGAGCCACCGGAAGAATCCGTGAAAGGGCCACCGGAAGAGGCCGTCCTTTCCGAGCCAGTAGCCTCTGAGCTTCAAAGCAAAGGCCATGGCCAGACCGATGGGAAAATCCCAGTTGGAGGTGTGCGGCGCCACGATGATGACATACTTAGGGATGTCGGGTAAACTTCCATCCTTGCGCCACCCGATCATCTTTATAAAAAGAATCGCCAGCCAGCGAAAGATGTCCCTTAAGATGGGAACGTCGAATATCGTGTATTGCATGGGGCCTGTGGCCTGCTGAGCCGTCTCTGATGGGGCCATAAAACCAAATATTCCTTAAATGCGACTTCCTGTCAATACGTAACTCGGGCCCAATTTCGCACAGTCAACCGGGTGGACTATACACTACCGGCTGTGGTAATCAGGGACCTGTCGGGGAAAGGCGTCCGCTCCGGCGCACATCCTCCGGGGGAGGATCGGGATATGAAAAAGTTCTGCTTAATATGGATGATATTGACGGTGGCGGTTTGCCCCGGGTGTTCCGGTTTGCACGGTAGTACCGGGAAGCCCTCGATATCCCTCGAGAATACGGACTGGAAACTTGCTGAGTTCCGCGGGAAAGAAGTCATTATGCAGCCAGGCCGGCCATCGCCTTACCTTCGCCTGCTGTCTTCGGATAGCCGGGTTGTCGGCCACGGGGGCTGCAACCGGTTTTTCGGCGGTTACAAATTAGAGGGTGACCGTCTTCGCTTTTCCGCCCTGGGATCGACGAAGATGGCCTGCCCGAGGGGCATCGGTGACCTGGAGGACGCCTTTTTTAATGCTCTGGGATCGGCAAGGCGATTCAAAATTTCAGGGGACGTGCTCGAAGTATTCGACGACTCGGAGCTGATCGCACGTTTCAAGGCGGTAAAGGGTATGTAAAACAGGGATTATCCTGGATCTGTGAACCGTCTAAGCAGCCCTCCTTTTGTTATCGATAGTCCTCTCGAGGCGGGCAGAAGGTGTCAATGACAATGGCGCGCTCGAGGACCTGCGCATGGTGTGACACATTCGGCGGGACGGCGTAGCTGTCGCCCGGTTCGACCAGTCGGCTTTCACCCTCGATGGTCAGCCGCAACCGTCCCGCGAGAATATAACCGACCTGCTCGTGGCTGTGGCTGTGCGTCGGGATCTCCGAGCCGGCTTCCAGCGTGAATTCGCAGATCATCATTTTCTCTCCCTCAACGAGGGTTTTCCGGACGATGCCCGGAAGCATCGTGACCGGCACAGCTTCACGGTAGAGTTTGATGCCCATACCCCCCTCCTTTGAAAACGGTTCGTTCTGCGTACCGCGGGCCGGTTACTCATATTCCTTCGGCACGGCGCAGATCATGACCATAGGGCGCTGTGATGACGTGTTCCTGTAGCGGTGTTTTTCATTCGGCAGCACCAGCGCAAAGTCCCCCCTTTTCACGGGGCGCTCATTCCCCTTTTCATCCACGAGGGCCCCCTCGCCCTCGATGATGTAGTTGAGGTGTTCGGAGGCGTGCGTGTGGTAAGGCGTGTGGCCCCCGGGCATGATCGTGAACACGCGGAAAGAAAAGACCGGCGAGCCATCCGCCTTGGAAATGGGAACCTGCTTCCAGGTATCCTTCGCGCCTTCCATCGTCATCTTCGTTTTTTCCAGCTTGTCGAGGCTTGTAATTTTCATATATCCCTCCAGATTTTTTATTTGCTGTGATCCTGTCCGTTGATTCCCGGTAGGGCCTGCTTTTCTTCGAGTCGTGCCTGCGGCATGTTGTCCAGGGCTGAACGAACCTCAGTTTTCACGACGCCGTCTTCCTTCAGGAGGTGCATCTCTAATGTCTTCCTTGCCGTGACGCCCCCGATGCGGCCCAGGGCCCAGGCAGCCATGGCCCGCACCCGCTCGTCCGTATTTTCACGCAGGGCGGAGGCCAGCGCCGGAATGTAGCGGTCATCGCGGGTGTTCCCCATGGCCCGGGCGGCGTTCATGTGCCAGCGCCAGAGATCCTTGTCGGACATGTAGAACATGTGGGGCCAAACCCGGTTGAGGAAGAATTCCCGATCCATCTTGATAAGGCAGGAGAGATCGAAGGACCCAGCCTTGGCAGTGACCCGCTCGTTGATTGGCCGTTCCTGTGCCATCCAGGATGTGTTCCTGGGACAGACGTTTTGGCAGCGGTCACACCCGTAAACCCACAGGCCCATAGGTTCCCGAAGTTCCGGTGGCGTCAGTCCCCGGCCGAAATAAGTCAGAAAGGCGATGCAGCGCTTGGGTTCGAGCCTGTTCGGTCCACGGATGGCCTGCGTGGGACAGGCAGCAATACATGCATTACGGCACCATTCGGGGCATCCGACGGCGACCGATGGCGGATCAGGGGTAAATTCCCCGTCGACAATGACGGGGAGCGGTACGACCCAGGAGCTGTGTCCTGCGACCCGGTGGGCATAGAGAAAATTGTTCTTGCCGAAGTCTCCCAAGCCGGCCCTGGCGGCGGCGAGGCGCTGCGGTGCATTGAAGGGAACCCTGGAGGCAATGCCTTCTTGCTTGAGGAACTCGCGGAACAGGCCCAGCCTCTTGGTCATACCATCCTTCGTGACGCGGTCGTCGTCTAGATAGCATCGGCCGAAATGGCCTTCCAGCGCGGGTGGATAGGCTTTCTCAAGGTAACTCTCCAGGAGGACGATGACGGATTTCGCTTCGGGCAGGGCATTCCTCGGGTCCGTACCGCCTGCGAGGTCTAAGCCCCCGGCCAATGTCCAGCCATAAGACTCTTTTCGTTCTTCGAGGATCTCCTGCTGAGAGGTAAAAGGTTCCGCCGTCGTGAAGCCGACATCGGCGAATCCCAGCTCAAGCGCTTTCTCAGTGATCTCCCGTTTCGTCAGCATCCTGAAGCCCCTCCAGTAAACTCACCGATATGTACCAGATTTGAAGGTTCATTTCACCTGGTATGTCACTAAAAAAGTGCTTCCGGATTCAATGATTAAAAACTTTGAAAGTGTGGGGAATCGGCAATACAGAAAGGCGTTTTGGCCGTTTCTTAACGTGGGCCGGGCAGGGACCCTGTCGCCGGTTTGGATCCTTTTCTGACGAATGCGGGTGTCTGGATTTCTCTCGTTTTTTCTTCCAGCCAGTACCCCTTCTTCTGGTCGTAGGTTTTAATGACGACCCTGTCCGGGTACAGGAAGAGAGAGTTGGTCCATATGTTGTCATGTGTGCCCACCCCAAGGCCTGCATGGGAAACGAAGCTTCTCCCGTCCATGTCGGCATTGTGAACATTCAGGACCCGCCCTTCATAAAGATTGACGTTATGCACGTAATTGATATTCTCCGGTGCCGTGTGAGTATGCCCCGACACCCAGAGGAAGACCTGGGGGTTATTTTTAATGATCTTTTTAATCGTCTCGGCGGGCTGTGCGGCGAAAAAATGGTTGAACAGCGCCACGACGTTGCTTCCCGTCAGGGTTCCCTTTAACGGCGCGTGATAGAAGACAATGGTCGGCACCGTTTTGTTCCGGTTCAGCTCGGCCGCGAACCACTCGATCTGCTTCTGCGAGATTTCCGCATGATGATTCGAATACAGGCTGTCTATGGAGAGAAAAACGAGAAGGTAGTGGGGGAGTCTCTTGCTGTAATAGATCTCTTTCAATCCAAACGTATCTTTGAATCGCTTGAGCTTAATCGCCCGCTCCTCCGGAAACCCTTTTCTGTTTCCCTGGACAAAGGAGTCCTGCTCGTAAAGGAAATCGTGATTTCCCGTGATGGGGTGAAACGGTTTCTTGAGGCGGGACAGAAACTCTTTTGCGAAGTCGTATTCCTTTTCGGTTCCCCTCCTGTCGCATATATCCCCCAGGAGGACGACGGAATGGACATCAGACCAGGAATTGACATTGTCAATGGCCTTCTCTTTTGCTTCCAGGTTTCGTCCGGGGAGGTGGAGGTCCGATAAAACGACAATGTGGTAGTAAGAATTCCTGCCTGCCGCAACAGGGGTTAGATAGCCGTCCGTGGCAATGAGAAAAAACAGGGCAAGGAGGACGGGCAGGGCTTTGCGTGGTTGGCAATTCCTCGCCTCAGGGCCGGAAGTCCCGCAGGTTGGTATCATAGGAGTTATTGGAGCCTGCTGTCTTGTACTCGCAGGGCGGTAAGCAGTCTTGATCTTTCGCACAATGGGACGTTACACAGTGACGCCCCTCCTATCACAATCCGGGGTTTCAAGCAAGGTGTAATATTTGTAGAGACTTACAAAATTCAGGAGTACCCGGTGACGCCTGGCATCTCAATCTCGTACCTTGCTGAAATAACATAATTTTCCATCTCAATCGCCCTGCGCGGGTCGTTAAATTCGGCGGGCTTTCGACGTATCCCGCTGACGCTTTGAGGTATAGTCTCTGCAATTTATCGGCCGTTTTTCGCTCTTGAAAAACCAAAAAAGGGTGTTAATATGATTATAGAGATCGTGAAAACAGCTTTATGTTCGCGGCTCTCATTCCCGTTCATCGCGATTGAACTGTTCACCCACCTGATTCCCCCTCTCTTTCAACGGCCAAATCAACGCGTAGGTATTCCTTCCGTCACGACGTTATTTCTTCATTTTCAGAGCAGATAATCCGCCCGTCGTTTTCTGAAACATCCGATCTCAGACAAATCATCGAGGGGAGGCGTGAAAGATGTTGAAAGTGTTGATCGTCATTGCCCTGTTGAGCGCGCTTGTGCTGATCCTGGTGTCTTACGTTGAAAAGCACCGCGCAAGAAAGCCTGCAAAGGTATCCGGGCTGAACATTTGAACGGATTCGACCATGAAAGGCCGGTCAATTGGAAAGGGCGAATGTCTTCGCTCTTAATGGAGGGGATAACCGTGCATCATCGGAGTGTTCCGGTGCTGTGACAACAGCGTTAGCGTCAGAAAGCGAAAGTTAGGCATCGGGTCTGCGATGTTGCCTGTTTACCATAGTCCGGGGAGGAGTCTATATCGAACCTTATCCGCGTAGGATCTGTAACCATCCAGCTCCGCCTGCAGCATGCGATCCTCCAGGGCGGTTCGAATGATGATAAGGATGATCATCATTCCGCCCGGAATAAGGGACCAGAGCGATCCGAGGAGAAGAGGGATACTGATGATTAAAACAATGATCGCGGCGTACATGGGGTGCCGGATATAACGATAGGGGCCTTCGGTGATGACCCGGTGACCCCTGTCTCTTTGGATCTCCGCGAATCTCGACAGGAAAGTGTTCACCCGCATGATCCAGAACACAACGACCAGTGAGAAGATTATGCCGGCGAATGCCGCAATTTTGAGGAGAAAGGGGACCTGTGACCAGCCATAACGGACGGCATCAAACCCCGGCAGCAGCATGTAAGGGATGAAGATTACCGTGGATATCGCCAGGATGACCTTGTCCCATTCCCTGGCCGAGCGTTTCACCAGGGTCAGGCGCTCTCTCAGGAGCCCGGGGTTGTTCTTCTTCAGCCAAACCGCCATGGCCGTTGAGAAGGAGAACTGGGTGACAATGTAGATCCAAGCCTCGGGCCACTTTATCGTACCGGCCGGGCCGAAGAATGCCGCACAAATGACGACGAATCCTAAAGCGATCCGGGCTGCTACCTGGGCGGTGGATATTTCCGAAGCCATAAAGTGTTTTTGCCGGTTTGCCCTGGGTCAGGGCTCTGGCGTATGCCCACTTTCTCAAAGAAACATGGAAGTGGCTATATTTACTTGGCTTTTTTCTTTTCGGTCTCAGCACCCTGGGGGGTCATACCTAAGACATATTGTATTTCCGGCAGCATGCGTCTCACACATTCCCGCCCCTCCCAAATGGCTTCTTTTCCCCGATAAGCTTCCAGAAGGCCGATGTGCGATAATTTTGGCGCGAGATGGATATCCGGGGGATCTCCGGCCATCCTGCTGCGTGTGACCCGGTCCTGCATGATGTTGAGCGAAAGGGCTATCGCGTCAAACAAGGCGGGTGGGGTATTCTCCGGCTCCGGGCTTGGAAATAGGGTGGTGGAGTAACTCTTAAAACTTCTTGTGAATCTGTCTATAATACTTTCGCTGTCCGTCGTCGTTCCTTTTTGACTTACATGTTTACCCACAATATCCCCGTTCAAATTCACAGCGATGACGATATCCGCTCCTAAGGATCGGCATAGAGATACGGGTACGGGATTAACGAGTCCGCCGTCGACCAGCCATTTCCCATCGTGCTGAACCGGCGGAAAAAGACCGGGTAACGACATCGATGCCCGGACAGCTTCCATAACGCGGCCCCGTGTAAACCATATTTCTCTTCCCGTCTCCAGCTCTGTTGAGACAGCCGCGTATGTCTTGGCCAGATGCTCGATGCGATCATCTTCACCACAGACATGCCCGGCGAGAAATGCGTGGAGTCTTTCAGTGTCAATAAAGCCCTTGAGGGACAGGTTCAACTCAAAAAATCTCGCGAATTCAAGTTTGGTCAGAGAGGGTACCCACTGCTCTAACTGATCCAGCATCCCCGTCGCGTAGGACGCGCCCACGAGCGCGCCGACAGAGCAGCCGCATACGACGTCCGGCTTTATGCCAACCTCCGACAGCGCCCTGATCACGCCGATGTGGGCCCAGCCACGGGAGGAGCCGCTTCCCAGGGCCAGACCGATCCGATTGCTCGTTTCCTTTTCGTTGCCCATGTTTCACTTTTGCGTCATGTCTTATTCATGGCAAGGTATTTCTGGATTAAAAGTTCGGTGGCCTTCCGCGTCTCCGGTTTGCGCGGAATATTTTGCCGATCCTGTGGGGATATGGTTTGCTACGCATGATGGATCAGCATCGCAAAATAGGGCAGGGATGTGCCCCTGATTGTGTTTCAACCCTTCTTTTTCGACACAAGCCTTATGACGATGTAAGGGATAAGAAAGAAGAGAATCAGCAGGATTTTGGTGAACGCCATGCCGGCATAGTGAATCGCTTCAAATGTCTGCAGGGGAATCTGAAACCACTTCGAATGGAAACTATAGATCCAGCCACCGCCGAAAGTAAAGCTCATGAACCATATCAGTAGCAGCAGAACGCCCCCGATGAAGCATCGGATGAGTATACGCGCCAGGATATCAAGGTTCTCTCTGAAAGTATTTTCTGTATTTTTCATGATAACTCATGCTCCCGGCCAGAGTTGGGAAATATTTCACAGGTGATCGTGGTGGATCAAATGTCAAAATGTCAAGCCTGACCCCGTTATTTTCCCGCCATGACCTTCACGTCCTTTTTGAACCGCTCAATCACGCTCATCAGGGTATTCTGGATGACGATTCTCTGGGCCTGGGGTGACCCGGCGCCGTGCGTCGATTCGATGGGAACGACGGATCCCTGGCCGCTCAGGTATTCCGCCAACCGCATCATCCGGATGCGGTGCTCCGTCGGGACGTCTTTCCTGCCCTTGAAATATTTAGTCAGGAGCTTCCCGATCCTCTCGTTCTTGATGTCACGCGCGGTGGGCGGTGTGCAGACCAGGCCACCGGCGATGTCGGCCGTGATGAAATTACCGTCCCAGATGGCCTTTACACCCTGGAGCTTGGCAAGATTGATGTACAACGGGTCAGGGAAGAAAACGCCGGAGGGACTCTTTCTCGCGCTGTAGACGGCCGCCAGGGCGCAGCCGGCGGAAAGCTCGCTCTGGAAGTAGAGGTCCGTGAGTTTTTCACGGATGTGCCTCGCGTTTCCGATACCGTTGTAATCCGCGATGACGGCCGCGGTGCCGATAAGGAGGTCCCGGTGGCCGGTCTTGCAGCCGGAAGTGGCCAGTCTCTGGAGCAGGGCAAAATAATTGACCAGAGTACCGGCGAACTTTTGTTCCCCGCACATGAAGATTCTGTCCTCGGGCACGAAGACGTCCTCGAAGATCACGTGAGTCGAGCCGTGGGTGCCGTATCTGGCATTGCCGAAATCCATCTCGTCGCCGGTGAGCCGCCTCATGTTCGGTGCGGGGGCCTCGGCCACATGAATGATACCCGGCGCGTCGCTCGGGACGGCAAAGCATACGGCGTAGTTCTCCTCACCGGGTTGAAGGGCTGTGCAGGGGACGACGACGATTTCATTCGCGATGGCAGCCCCGGATATGCTCGCCTTGGCGCCCCGAACGACGATGCCGTTTTTGCGCTTCTCCACGATGTGGAGGTAAGCGTCCGGGTCGGTCTGCTTCCCGGGGCTCAGGCTCCGATCGCCCTTCACATCCATCATGGCGCCGCAGACCGCGAGGTCGTTCTTTTGGACGAACTTCAAAAAGTCGAGAAAGCGACTGTGATAGACCGTCCCCAGTTCCCGGTCCATCTCGTATGTCACGGCAAAAACCGCGTTCAGGGAGGAGGTGCTCACGCATCGGGCACCGATGCAGGCGCCGTGCTTGTGAACCATGAACCTTGCAATGCGGAACCTCTTCGCCAGGTCGTCCTGCTCCAGGAGGATATGGGCAAATCGGTTTACTTTGTCATTGATGAAGGGAGAATGTGTGGTGAGGCGGTCTTCGTACTCTTTCCGACCGGACAGTTCATAGACCAGTCCGATGGCTTCCAGGGGGGGCTTGAAGCAAGGATGTGTCGATGGGTCGCTGACCCTTTCGCCCATCGCGTATAATTCTGTCTTGAGCTGCTTGATACTGTCGAAGTATTCCTTTTTCGTCCTGAGAGCCATTCTCCTACCTCCTTAAGGAGTTTTCTCGGAAAAAAGCGGTTTATTCTCCTGCATACGCGGCTGACGCCGATGCATTTTCAGACCGGTTTACCTCAGGGCTTTCGCCTTCTTCTGAAGCTCGATATCCTCGGGGTCTGTCACCTCGATGACGATATCGTGAGGGATCACCTTGGCGTTCTGATCGACGTGGATGAAGGTGATGAAACCCTCGACGAATAAATCCTCGGTATTGTTGTCCACGACTTTTACATGGGATATCAGGCGGGTCCTCCCCGCAAGGACGACTTTACTTTCAAGGCGGATAATGGCCCCGTTTTGGATCGGTCTCATGAAGAGCATTCCGTGCACGTTGAGGCAGACAATGTTCTCCGGCTTTGTGAGGCTTGCGGCGGCAATGAAGCCTGATTCGATAAACCACATGGCCGCCTTCCCTGCAAAGAGAGTTCCATGGTGATTCAGATCTTCACCCTTCACGAGGCGATTGATGATATGGGTCCGTAGTTTCATTTTTTCACTCCGGGATCGCTGAGGTTCAGGGGATTGCAAAAAATAAATCAAGCGGTAAGCGGGACTGGGTCACTCCCTGATGCGCCTGAGTTCAATCTTGACCGCATTCTTCTTGTCGATGCATTCCAACTCAATGACATCCGGATCGCCCCACTTCGGGGGGAATCCCCCTCCGAACTGGAGTAAAATGATATACGGAAACACATCATGATAGAAGAAACCGCAAAGTCCACCTGCCTGGTGTCCGCTTAATTCGATCCGATCGCCCGCCTTGTGACCGGCGTTGCAAAACCCTTTGACCTCTTTGATCGTGCCCACCACGCGAAACCCTAATCTTGTGCTTCTTTCCATATCCACCTCACCAAAATGCTTCTTTTCAGCGTAGGGTAGCAGTCATGAAATCGCCACATCGAGTTTGCCGTCCTTAAATGCTGTCTGATATGAAGCCTGCCTGAAGACGCTTACATTTTCAATAAAAGGGGATGAGTCGATCAGCTCATCCCCTTTTTACATTTTTCCCTTCATGCTGTGCCGTACTGCTCCCGGGCAAAGGGGAGCAGGCCTGCGCTTTGAAGTTTGCTCACGGGGGCCAGGAAGGTGACCTGGACGACGCCCGGCAGGCGCCCGATTTCGATTGCTCCCATGATGGTGGCTCGGTTTTTGACTTCAGGAACGCTCATATCAAGAAGCTTTGCGGCGCGTTGCAGTCCGTTTTCCGTGGCCTTGTTCAAATCGGCTCCCGTTCCCACGACGGAGATGGGAGCGGCTTTTTCCAGCCGGGTCATTCCCCATTTCTTCGCCAGGCTCTGCGCCCGTTTCTTTTCTGCCCCGCTGAAAGGGCGCGCAAGATAGGGAAGGTCTTCAAGAAGCGGGAACAGCACGGGCCCTTCGAGCGAGCGCCCCTTGATGACGTTTACCTGGAGGGTAATGATCCCGGCCACATCCATCGTGTGACCGGCGATTTCCCCGTCTCCCTGGAGGGCGTGCATGTCTCCCATATATATGCCGGCCCCGGGCACTTTTACCGGAGCGACGACAATGGCCCCCTTTCGGGCGGCGTCGATGTCCATGTGTCCGTCCGTCCGGTGCTCGAGCTGTTCGGCTGTGATCGCATACTCGTGCGGAGCACCGATCAGAAAAACTCCGAAGTCGTCGGCATTGTGTGAATCGGGCATACGGATGGCGGGCGTCGTGCCCAGCTGGCCCATGAAGGGTCTCATGCGGGAGACCGTTCCGGCGATATCATGGGGCGCGAAGAGAAGGATCGGGTGCTGCTTGCAGCTCTCCGAGAGTTTCGCGTAGCTGCGGGCGTCTTTGGCTATGCGTTCCGCTGTCTTTTTATCAACGGTAATACCGATCTTTCCGGCCTTGTCGAATACGGCAGTATAGCCGTGTTCAAACTGAAAAGGCGTGAGCTTTGTTCCGCAGTTGGCACACCGTATGGCCTCCTGCCCTATGCCCTTCACGATCGTTTCGGGGCGCATCGTTCCGCATTCAGGGCATTTCTTGGCGACGTAAGGGTCCCCAAGGAAGTATTCGCTGACCATGCGGTCCACGCCGGACGCGGTCGCGATGGAAGTGACATGGACATCGCGAATCCGGATGGCAACCGCATCTCCCGGTTCCGCTTTTTCAACATAGACCGGCTGGGTGACTTCATGCCCACCACGCAGATGCGGCGAGATCATGGGACCCCAGCAGCCCGGCATGGTGTTCGCTTCGATGATACCGCCGTCCTTGACCGGGCCGAGCATGGGTTCACCGGGGTCCAGGATGCCGTTGGTATACGTAGAAACGACAACTTTTTTCTGAGTCACCATAATCTTTACCCCCTTTCATTTATTTAACGTTTTATATCGGGAAGTGTAAAATTGGGAGCGGGAGAATTTGAGGAGCCGTGCTTAAATTAAGAGTTATTATACACCTTAAAATTTATTTAGTGAAATGAATTGTGGTGTGACTTAGCACTCCGCGCGTGATCTTCAGAGTTGCATCACGAGCGGAGAGGGGCTGAATTTTGATTTTCCAGACAAACGCACCCGTTGGTGGAATCAAGTCTTGCCGTTTACGTCTGATCCACCAAATATCCTATCGATCATGGCCTGTAGCAAAAGATGTAGTAGAGTGCCTGTGTGTGTATGGCACAGTCAATGATGCCGTCCTTTCGATAACTGCCTACAGTTCCGATGATCTTCTTGCCTATATTTCGCTTCAAGTTACTTTTTTTCAGGCATGTAAAAGACGCCGTCTTTGACAACCATCATCTCGAAGTAGACCTTTGTTTTGCAAAGAGGGCAGAGGGCGCTTCTACATTGATCCAGATACTCTTCGCCGAAGACCTCCGGATCCGGATCGACAAATCGCCAGTCCATGTAGGTCGTACCGCAGTTCGGGCACAGAACAGTGGCTCTTTCGATGGTGGTGGCCATAAAGTACTTTTATGAATGGCCCGCTGGAAACTTGGTTTGTTCCCTTTTTTCATAGGTGGCCCTATTTCTCTGCAGAGGCACCGGCGAAACTGCTTCAGCTTTTTACTTCTTGCCAGCGAAGGGTTTCTCCTTGCTGGTTACCGGTTTCCAGTTCCACCATACTTTCTCCCACATGAAAGGCGTATTCGAATTGGACTTGCAGGTTCCGCCCTTCCAGAGATTGTATTTCGGAGCGGCATATTGGCTGAAGAAATCATCCAGGCGCTTGCTCAACTCGAGTTTGACTGCGGCATATTTGGGGTCATCGCAAAGGTTCTTGGTCTCGCCGGGATCATTCTTGATATCATACAGCTCTTCACCAAAATAAGGTTTGCTCAGCATGATTTCTTCGAGCACGGGGAAATTGGGCAATTGCGCGGTTCTGAAATACTCCCTGATGGCTCCGTAGTCCGGACGGGAGAAAGGCTCCATGTGCCTGACGAATTTATTGATCACATCCGGACTGCGCTTGATGTACTTCCATTCGCTGGTGCGGATCGCACGCGATACCTCCTGTTCCATAAAGATCTCGTCTCTGGCCCAGAACGGTTTCTCTCCCTTTAAGAGAGGTGCATAACTTTTCCCCGGTGTGTTTGCTATTTTTATCGATCCGAGCCCGATATAATCGAGGAGGGTCGGGAACAAATCATAATGGCTCACCAGAAGGTCCGTCGTGCGACCCCCCGGGATACTCTGGGGATGATAGAAAATAAGCGGTGAAGCGAGAGGGGTGTCGTAGAGATTCGAAGGCAGGGAGTGCTCGGCCTGCCCGAAAAGTCCCAGCTGGCCGTAGGCTATGCCCTGGTCCGATGTAAAAACAATCAGGGTGTTCTTGTCGAATCCTTTATTTTTCAATGCGTCGAGCACTTGACCCACACCCCAGTCGATATAGGTTATCTGGGAAGCGATATTGCGCGCGCACACCTCGTCGTTCAGAGCATAGAGAAGAGTCTCTGTCCAGTGCGCGTAACCCCTGTCGTAATACTGCGGCGCCATGGTCACGAACTTGATCAGTTTTTTATTGGCCGGAACACGCGGCATGCTCTGCATCTCTTTGTTTTCATACAGCTTGAAGTAGGGATTGTTTTTGTCCGGCCCGTAGATGGCAGGCGGAAGCCCGTATGGGGCGTCATAGGACAGGAACAGGAAGAAGGGCTTGTCCCCCTTGCGTTTGCTGATCCAGTCAACCGCCTTGTTGGTCCAGAATTCGGTGAGGTGTCCCGGGTAGCGGTACGTCTTTCCGTTGTCTATGATCTTGTTGTTGTAAAAGCACCAGGTGTGCCCCTCCGGAAAGGTAAGCCAGTAGTCAAACTTGAGGTGTGGGTGAAAAGGTTCGCCCAGATGGTATTTGCCTATGAGAGCGGTTTCATACCCTGCGTCGTGCAGTGTCTGGGGCAAAGTTCGAAACTCGTTGATGACACACCACTGCTTGGGCCATTTTAGAGTATCGGTGTCTGTGAGGGCGGTGTGGACGCCGTGCTGCGAAGGCATCAACCCCGTCAGTAACGTGGCGCGGCTTGGAGAGCACATACCGTTGGGGGCAAAAGCGTTATGAAAGAGGATCCCCTCTTGTGCAAGGCGGTCGATGTTTGGGGATTGAGTGTCTTTGTTCCCGTAGATGGCCAGGGTGGAAGGGGATTGGTTGTCCGTGAGGATAAAAACGATATTGGGGTATCTGGCCTGGGCCGCCTCGACCTGAAGTATGAATGCCCCCGAAAAGAACAAGGCTACCGTGGCTACGAAGAGCACTGTGAGGAATCCGACATGGCTTCGCTCGAGTCGTACAAATCTACAATTGCTCGACCTTGTTGATCTTGGTTGATACTCTTTCCCTCTCATATGCCTTCCTCCTTTTATGTTCATGTGGGTGGAACCTGGTTCGAATCCCCGTCTTAAAAGCTTTCAGATACAAGTTCGATCCGTGTCAGAGAAAAAAACCCAAGGCTGATTTTACTGCAGCCTTAACCAGGCCATTACCTGATCCAGCTGGGCATCCATCTCCTGCGGCAGCGGCCCCGGTGGGCTTTTTCTTAACGCATTAAGAAAAAATGTGATCTCTTTGACTTTCGCGTAGCCGAGATCTTGCACCGTGGTGCTGAGCTTCTGAAAATCGCTCTGCAGG
>JAPLJU010000227.1 GCA_026388445.1 Deltaproteobacteria bacterium | reverse complement strand
TCAACCGGTTGAAAGAACAGGAATCCAGCATCGTCAAAAGAATTGAGCGTCTCCTGAAAAAGGCGGGCGATTGAACAGGGTGTCCTAGGGTTTCATTTTTCATATCCCATCAGGGGTGATCCGCTATGTCTTGGGGTGTCGGCCTCTTTGTCCTGGGTATGGCCTTATTACTTTTTGTGCTGTTTGCCGTTCCGGCTCTGATCCAGGTTCGGCGTACGGCTAAAAAAGTCGAGACAACACTTGGTCATGTCAACCAGAATCTTCCGGCCATCCTGGATAATGTTCGTCATACCTCTGAGAATTTCCGCAAAACAACGGAAGCCATCCGGCGCGTACCGGAGGATGTACAGAGCGTCACCGATGAGTTTCGAAGGCTCAAAGAGCAGGTCCCCCGGCTGGAAAACCGGGTGCGGGATGGCTTCGAAGTCCCTTCCTTTGCGGGATTCGGGATCATGAAGAAATCAGCCGTGATTGCCTTCGTGATCATCCGCGTCCTTCGGTTCCTTCGCTCCCGGGGGAGATAGAGCCTGAATCTTCCAGTTGATCCGGCCTACGATTCCAGATGTCTTCCTTTTAAGTACTCCCTTAACCAGCGTCCCACGTGGAAATAGCCGAAGAGAGCAATCAAGGCCATGATGCCGAGCACGACAAAAAACACCGTGTCTTGGTGTTCCCGGACCGATGTCCCCTGAATGGAGAGCAGGATTGTTCCGAGGAGGCGGCCGCAGGTTGAGATCACGAGGAAGTTGCCGGTTTTCATGTGGCTGAGGCCGAGGATGTAGCAAAGCGTGTCCTTGGGGAATCCCGGAATCAGGAAAAGCACAAAGGAGATGAAAAGGCCCTTGTGCTCCAGGAAATGGTCGTATTTCCTGATGACCGAAAGTTTCACGAACCGTTCCACGAAGGGCATACCCAAGAACCGGGCAAGGTAAAAGGCCACCACCGATCCGATCACGAGGCCGACGGTGGAATAGAGGGTTCCCATCGTGGCCCCGTACAGGTACCCTCCGATCAACCCCGTGACATCACCCGGCAGCGGAGAGATCAGCACCTGGAGCACCTGCACGAGGATGAAGACGAAGATGGAATAGGGGCCGAAAGATGAGAGGTATTCCTGAAAGCGGGCCTTGTTGAGGAAAAGGCCATGGAGGTCAAAGTGAAAAACCAGGAAAAACCCCATGGCGATGACCAGGGGCAGCATTATGAACCGCAAGACGGGTTTGGTCGTTGGCACGGGGATTCCTATAAAAAAAGGCCCGGGAGCGGATCCCCGGGCAGGCGAATTCTGGACACTTCGTCAGCGGCTTCCATGGAAGTCAGGGGTCGTTTGATGGAACCATCAACTGTGTATTTTATTGTCACAGCGGGAGGAAAATACCACAGTCCGGATTGATTCACAAAAGATTTCTTGAACGACCGGTCAGGGTTCTGCCCTCAATCTGATTCCATTTGCCGTAGCGCAAGGCTTCTTGCCTGGAGCCAGTCCTTGACGATCTTCGTCGCGCGGCAGTCATCCTCGTTGTAGTCGATGACGGCCTTCATCTTTTCCCGGTACCCCTCTGGATTTTTCTGGAAACGAAGATAGTAGGCAATGGCATCCAGCGCGTTGATGTCAGCGTGCCTCCATTTGTAACCCAGAAAGGAAGCGATGTCTTTCAGGCCGTTCGTGTAGGTTGGGAAGACGAAAGCTGCCGTTGCCGTCCGGTGCAGGTCGATCATGAAGGGGAATAGCATTGCCTCCGCCTCGGCGGTCATCCCGTATCGGTCGGCAAGCTGCTTCATGTGCCAGCGCTCGTAATGGTGCCAGTGGTAGACAACGTAGTTTTCCCGTGATGCGATAAAGGCCATGAAGGCTCTGAACATGGCCTCTTCGTCCCCCGGGTGCCAGGCCACAAAGGGCCTGTAGTCCTCGGTGCCCGATGCACAGGTCAGAGCGCCAATCAGGTAATCAACCTGTGTCAGATCCCCATCGTCACCGGGCTGATCCGTCCCCTCGAGGTCCAGGAAGATCTCGAAGGGCCTGACCGGAAAGTCGAGTACCGATCTGTCCAGGAGGATAATTTCCCCTTTCTGAATCGCCTGCGCTGAGCGGATGAGTTTTTTAGCCGTGGTCTCTCCGACACGCGGTATCTTTTTGAGGTCATGGATGCGGGACGGCGAAAGGTCCCAGACCTTTTTGAAACCCCGGGCGGAGAGCTTTTCCTTCAGTTTGGGCCCCACCTGGCTGACGAGAGAGATGTCCCTGCTTTTCAGCGCGGCATGATTCGTATAGGTTTTCCAGGGCCACTCGCCGGCATTGTACGTCGGCTTCGGTACTTCCCGTCCGTCCAGAATGGCCTGTGTGCCCCAAAGAGCTTTCATGAGTTCCGCTTCATGGTCCTTGAAGTCATAAGCGACCTCTTCATAATCCCGGTTGATGATGAAGAACTTTTCAGGGAGGTGTTTCTGGATTTTCGAAAGGATGTAGGTGTAGAAGGCGCCCTGAAGGACGTGTTCCTCCCGGATGTTCTTCGAGACTTTGAACTCCTTGACAGCGTAGTAATAAAATCCAAATACGGAGGACTGATCCGTCCTTTTTTCGAGGATGTCAATACGGCCCTGCATGTTCTCGGGCAAGTAGAACAAAGGGAGGCCGCAGATCACATCGACCCCCCTCTCCATTTCTTTCAGAAGATGGCTGAAACCTTCTGTGCCGTCTGTGAAAGTGATTTTTTCGTAGCCGGGGTAGAGCCTTTCCAGGACGGCCGTTTCATGTTCGATGCCCCTTCCCTGCAGAAGTTCCCGGTAGGGATTGAGAGGGTCCTTTTCCGAAACCGGGGCGAATTTCTCGCAATAGATGCTGTAAGGTGAGACAGGATAAATGGACACGTTCTGGGCCGTGAGCTCGCCCGTTGAGGGGCCCGCCATACAGGATTGGTATATCTCCGAAACCTTTGACATCACATCATCCACGGGGAACCGTCAGGCAGGAATCAAATCGCAGAAGTAAAACCGCTCATCCCTGAGTCGTATCTCTCCCACCTCAAAGGAGACGGGTTGCCTGAAAAGAGGCCCGTCAAAAACGAAGGTGTGAAATTCGCCATTCTCGCCCGACGGGTCCACCCCTTCCGGCAGGTCTTCCAGTAAGGTGTGATCCATGATCCGGCCGGCGTATGTTCGGTCGAGCCGGGTGGAATCCACACAGGTGATCACGGCCCTGAATCCCGTATCGATGAATGATCGAGCGAGCAGACGGGAATCCCTGCCCCAGAGAGGGAAGAGGCAAGACATGCCGATTTTCTTCATCTGATCCTCACGGTACCTTTTGATATCTTCGAGGAAAATGTCCCCGAAGACAACGATTTGGATGCCCGAATCCCGGTAGGGCAGGAGGGCGCTCCTCATCAGAGATTCATAGGACTCATTGGAACAGGGGTAGGGGATGAAGACCTCTTTCAGGGGGTAGCCGATGGCGAGCGCCTGCCGCTCAATGAGGATGCGCCGCACGCCGTGCATGCTGACCCGGTCGAAATCCTCCGTGAGCGCGCAGAAGAGGGATTCTATCTCGTAGAGACCGGATTTCTTTAACTCGTGGAGCGCGAGGGCGCTGTCTTTGCCGCCGCTCCACGCCACGAGGACCCGTTCCTTTTTTTCCATCAAGACATCTCCGGATGAATAATCTTCATCGCATCGGCATCAGATCTCCATCGAAAGCGCAAGGAGTTCCCGCCTGAGCCGAGAAGGGTTTTTGAAAAGAAGTGCGACCATCCCCGTTTGTTCTGCACTTCTTACGTTTTCGAGGGAATCATCGATGAAGAGTACTGTGTGCGGCTGGGCACCGAGCCGGTCGAGTACCGTCCCGTAAATTCTCAGGTCCGGTTTGCTGACACCTTCCAGGCAGGAAAAAACCGCTTCATCAAACATGGAGTATTTCTTTTCGTGGAAAAATGTGACGCTCGGGGCCTCCGTATTGGACAGGAGAGCTGTTTTGTAGCCCCGGCGGTGAAGCCTTGAGGCCAGGGCGAAAACGTCCTTCCTTTCTCGATAGACTGCGCGAAAGGACTGATCCAGAAGGGAAGAAATGCGCGGCTTCGCGACATCGAGTTCCCCGCAGATATGATCCCAGAACATTTTTTCTGAAATACGGCCGTCCTGAAGGAGCAGCTTGTACCGGAGATAGGAAGGCCGCAGCAGGTCGGGGTCGACAGAGAGCATCCGAGCTGCAAACGTAATCATCTCTTCGACGGGATTGTCGATGAGCACCCCTCCCCAATCAAAAATCACGGCTTTTATCATCACCTGTTTGCGAAATGCGATAGAGACCCCATAAATGATATTAAATTACAAGCGGTTATGAACCCTGCGGGGCTTCCGCATGTT
>JAPLJU010000238.1 GCA_026388445.1 Deltaproteobacteria bacterium | reverse complement strand
GAGTCCGCAGACGGTGCAACGGGACAGCTACCCGCGCAGCTGGCTTTTTTTCTTGGCCTGCCCCATGTGACATATGTGAGGAAAATAAAATGGTTTGATGAGCGAAAGATCATCGTAGAACGCGGCATGGAGGCTGGTTATCTCAATGTGGAGCTCCGGCTACCGGCTGTAATCGCCGTACTGAGGAAGATAAATGACTACCGGCTTCCGACCGTCATGGGTATCATGGAAGCAGCCGGCAAGGAGATTGTGGAGCACGGCTGCGCGGTATGCGAGGGGGCGGGTCTTTCCTGGGAGGAAATCGGTGGCAAAGGTTCGCCCACGAGGGTTGCAGGAGTATTCGAGCCTGTGCACAAAAGAAAAGTTGAGATGATAGAAGGGGATCTACAGGATATCGCGAAAAAGTTAATCCGAAAGCTCCATGAGTTCGATGTGCTTTAATACCGGAAAGGGGTGCCGTTCATGACCGAATTGGTGATCTGGGCCGAGCAGAGGGATCACAGGCTCCTGGACGTAGCACTCGAGGTTCTGCAAAAAGCTCAGGACCTGTCCCGGGTTCTCCAGGGCAGGGTCTCGGCCATCCTGATCGGGGAGAATTGCGTTCAGCTCGCCGAGGAACTTGTGGAGTACGGTGCGACCAGGGTCTTTGTAGTTGAAAATTCGAAGCTCCGGCTCTACCAGAGCGAAGCCTATGCAAGGATCATTGCGCAGATTCTCAAAGATATTGCACCGGAGATTGTACTCATCGGCGGTACAACCATCGGAATGGATCTGGCACCAGCCGTTGCAGCCCGACTCCGTACGGGCCTTACAGCACACTGCGTTGATCTCTTCATCGAAAAGATCGGCGGCCGGGACCAGCTGGTCCAAGTCGTACCCGGATGGGGAGGAAACATGATGATACAGATCATCTGTCCGGAGCATAGGCCCCAGATGGTGACCATTCGTCCCGGTGTCATGGAAAAGGGCAAACGAGAGATTGGGAAAAAGGGTGAGGTCGTTTTTTTGAAACCTGAGCTGAGTGAAGAAGATTTTCAGGTTAATACTATTGAATACGTGCGGGAACAACGAGGAGAAAATTCACTCGATGATGCGGAGATTATTGTCTCTGGTGGCTTCGGTCTCTACTCTGCGGGAGGATTCAGGCTTGTTGAGGAACTTGCCGTTGCGCTCGGCGGTGAATTCGCCGGGACACGCCCTGCCTTCGACGAAGGCTGGATTCCCGAGAGCCGCATGATCGGGCAGAGCGGTAAGGCCGTGAAACCGAGGCTCTTCATCAGTATCGGTGCCTCGGGAGCTGTCCATTATACGACGGGATTTCAGAAATCACGAGTTATCGTTGCGATCGATAAAAATCCGAAGGCCCCCATTTTTAATATTGCTGATCTGGGTATTGTGGGAGATGTAAAAAAAATCGTCCCTGTCATCATTGAAGAATTGAAAAAGGACAGGCCGTTGTAGTCTCCCATTTGACACGCGCATCCATGCTTAAAGGCCGTTTATGGAAAAGGTAACATCCTTAAGGGTCGGAACTTCTCAGAAGTGCGCTCCAGGGAGCTTTGATCTAAAAGAAAAAAGCGTTCACTATTGAGCTCAAAATCCGAAGATCTTTCTATCGAAGATCAACCAATCTCCATTTTATAAAACGATAGCGATGCAGGTGAGAAAAACGGACCGGACGGGTTCGCTGCTCAAAATTAAAGTGAGTAGAAAACACAACAATGTATTGGGAATTGTTCATGGAGGCGTGATGGCCTCTCTTTTAGATTCTGCCTGCTCCATGTCCGTCATTCCCTTTTTAAATAATGGTGAAACTATTGTCACCCTGGGTTTGCAAATCCAGTATTTCTCGCTGATCAAAAGTGAAGAAATAACTGCGCATGGGACGGTCGTTCACTATGGCAGGCGAATGGCTTACGCGGAAGCCACGATTCTGGATAAGCAGGAACAGATCATTGCGAAGGGCTCCGCATCGTTCATGATTATTGGAAAGCCTGCGGCTAAAAGAAACATGTCTAAAAAAACATAACGGGAGGATGCGTATGCGGACCAGAATGACCGAAGTTTTTGGCGTAAAATATCCAATGATGTTGGCTGGTATGGCGTATGTCAGTCTGCCGAAGTTGGTTGCCGCAGTGTCAAATGCCGGAGGGCTGGGTACTTATAATAGTGTGGCAAACACGCCCGATGAGATGCGAGGAATCGTTCGAGAGATCCGGTCACTGACTCATAAGCCCTTTTCCATGAATTTTACGTTGTTGCTTCCGAATGCTCGGGAAAATGCGGAAGTGGCGCTGGAAGAGAAGGTTCCAATCTTGAATTATGCCCTGGGTAAAGCGGACTGGATGATCAAGGCGGCTCATGCGTACGGCGGGAAAGTCATTGCCACCGTTGCGACGGAGCGGTATGCCCTCAAGGCCCAGGAGGACGGGGCCGACGCCATTGTCATCACGGGCTACGAGGCGGCGGCGCACGGGACGGAGATAACGACATTGATACTTACGCAGATTCTTAGGAAGCGTGTCCATGTCCCCATCATTGTCGCGGGGGGTTTTTGTGACGGCAGAGGGCTGGCGGCTGCGCTGACTCTGGGCGCCGATGGCATATCGATGGGTACGAGATTCGTCATGACAAAAGAGTGCCAGGCTCATGACAGCGTAAAGAAAACTATGCTGACGGCCACGGAGAACGATACGATTTATTCTGAGAAGATCGATGGCTTGCCGGGTAGGTGGTTTAAAACAAGAGCGACGATGGAAATGGCAGAGGGGAAGCTGTCGGTGATGAAAGCCGTTTCCAGCGCCATGAAGGTGAAAAAAGATCTCGATGTTCCGATGCACAAGCTGCTGGCCAGTGGTTTGAAACAAAAAGACAGAGGCGTAACCGATCTGGCCCGCCAAGCCCTGAACGTGGTTGGGATTAAAGTGGCTGCGGATACGGGCGATCTTGACGAAGGGTTTTTCCCTGTGGGGCAGATCGTGGGTAATATCCATGATGAACCCACCCGCAAGGAGTTGCTCGATCGGATTGTGGAAGAAGCAAGAGAAGGCATTGAGGAGACGCGGAAAAAGGTTGTGTCGTAATGTATGGCTTTAAATACATTAAAGGCATTTGTAACGAAGAATCATTATGTTTTGATTCCACAATCGTGGTCTGGATTGATGTACGCCAGGGCAGTCCTCCCTCCCCCGATTCTCTTTAAATGCCTCTCACCATCAGGGTGTTATAAGAATGAAACCTGACCAAAATAAATTGTAAAGAGATCCATGCAAAAAAGAATATTTTAAAAATATAAGAAAAAAGCGACAAACGAGGAGGGTTATAAGATGCGAAATTTTTTTGATCCGGAATCCGTCGTGATGATTGGAGCACCCAGGAAAACAGGCATGGGTGCCTATAATGGTGTCGAAATGATGCTCCGTTACGGTTACAAGGGCCGCCTCTATCCGGTCAACCCAAAGGCTGATCAAATCTGCGGCCTCAAGGCCTATCCCTCCGTAGCCGAGGTGCCGGAGAAAGCCGACCTCGCGATCATTTCGGTGGGAAGGGATCACGTCATTGAGGAATTGAAAGCGTGCATGAGGTCCGGCATCCGCCGGGTGATTGTCGTCAGCCAGGGCTTTTCCGATGCGGACCAGCACGGACGTGAACTGCAGAGGGAGATTTCAAGACTCACTCGTGAGAGCGGTATGAGGGTATTAGGCCCAAATACCTTGGGCATTGTGAACAACTTCCGCAATTTCTCCACCGCTTTTGTCGATCTTCCCAAGCCGGAGAAGGTGCCTCCCGTATCGCTCGTAGCCCAGACGGGTGTTATCCAGGTAGCAACCGAGGGCTTTGCTTACCATACCTGGGGGAAGGCCCTTGACATCGGCAATGCCGTCGACGTGGATTTCGTCGATGCGCTGGAATATTTCGGTGCTGATCCCGAGACCCGGGTAATCGTGCTGCATATGGAAGGGGTTTTCCGGGGCCGGGATTTTCTGGAAAAGGCCTCCCAGATCAAAAATTCCACTGAGCTCAAGGATGCCATTCGTGGTTTAGTCCGGTTTGACAATATGGCGGGACCCCGACTGGGAGTCCTGACGCCAACGGGGGCGGGCGGCATCATGGCCACGGACGCCTGCGAGGATTTCGGCCTGACCATCGGAGAACCACCAGAGGGTCTTGCGGACAAGCTGAAGAAGGGGATACCGGACTGGATACATATCGGCAATCCTCTCGACATCTGGCCCGTAGGTATGATCGGGGGCGGCATCGCTCCGGCTTACAGGCTCGCCCTGACGGAGTTGCTGAAATCGCCCAAAATCGACGGCATCGTTGCGGTGGCATTCGATCCGGGCTCCCCCATCCACAAGGATATAGATGTCGTCGATGCGGTCAGGGCTGCCCTGCAGGAAACAGGGAGCCGCAAACCCATCTCCATGTGGGTCTACGGATCGGGTATGTCCGCCGCTGTAGATCGATTCGAATCAATCGATTCCGTCGCCTGTTTTGATTCCATCGAGCAGGCCGTGCAGGGATTGTCGTTTTGTTACCGCTACCGCCAGATCAAAGAACGGGAAATCTCGTCTCAGCGTGCTTTCGCTTACGAGCGCAACACAGCCGATGGGCTGCTCCGCAAAGGAAGGGAGCGCAAGGTTTTGATGGGAGAAGATGCCTTGGCCCTTCTTGCCGCCTTCGGGATTCCCGTGATTCGGGGGAAAGTTGCCCGGTCCTGGAAGGAAATTAAAGAAGCGGCCGAGACCCTTGCCTATCCTCTGGTATTGAAGCTCTCCGGTGAAGCTTTTCTTCATAAGAGCGAATGGGGCGGTGTGGCGACAGGTCTTCGCAATAAAAAGGAACTCCGGGATGCTTATCAAAAGATGAAGGATCATGTTTTCCGGCGGGATCCGAAAGTAAAAATCGGCTTCCAGATACAGGAGCATGCGTCGGGGAAGGAACTCCTCATGGGACTGAAGCGCGATCCTCAGTTCGGCCACATCCTTGCCTGCGGCATGGGCGGGATTTACACGGAGGTCTTCAAAGACATCAGCCGCGAGTTGGTGCCCATCGGACGGAGGGAGGCCGAAAAGATGCTCTTGTCTCTGAAAATGCACTCGCTTCTGAAGGGAGTCCGCGGGGAAGCCGGCGTAGACAGGGAAGGGGTCCTGGAGACCCTGGAAAGGCTCTCTTTCCTGGCCACCGAGGTTCCGGATATCTCGGAACTGGACATTAACCCCCTGATGGCAGATGTTACCGGCTGCAGAGCCGTGGATGCACGCATCCTCTGGTAATGGGCAGGGTTGCCAGAGGGCTAAGTTTATAAGCAAAGGTAAGGCGGCTGCGAGTTTAGAATAGGCATGAGATGTCGGGCACACTCACGGTATCAGGCCCGCTATATCGGTTGAAGGACGTCTTAAGCCATTAGCTCTTTGCCTTACGCCTTATGCCCGGCCCTTCAGGCTACAGTCCGAATCACAGCTCCACCAAAAACGTATAAATCCCGTGCAGGGGTTTCGACGTGTAAGGGCGGCCGAGGGCGTTGAGTAGTTTCATCATCGCCTGGTTCGATGGATCCACGACCGCTTCGATTCGGCGTATGCCGTTTTTCCTCGCGGCGTCAAAGAGCCTTCTGACCATTTCTTTCCCCAACCCCGTGCCCTGCCAATCGTCCCTCACAGCCACGGCGAACTCCGTACCGCCCGTGTCGCGGACGTAGTGGTAGCGGCACACGGCGATGATGTGATCCTCACTTTTTTCGACTACCGTCGCCACGATGGCAAAATCTGAGACGTAATTGACGATCGTCAAGTGGTCGAGCAGATCCGGAGAAAGATCCCGGAGGTGTCCCAAAAAGCGAAGGAAGATCGATTGATCCGAGAGCCTGTGCAACAAATCGAGGAGAAGCTCCCGATCCGCGGGCTTGATCGGCCGCAGAAAAACCCGTCTGCCGTCCTTCACCGTGAACCATGCCTCGTATTCTCCCGGATAACCGGGAGGGGTGTTTTTACTGGAATTGTCAGCCATTTTTGCCCGCCGAGAACTCTTCAACTTTTGTATAATATAAAAAGCCTGCCGGTTCAACACCGACGGGCTTTTTATTCGGGCGCCTGGTCAATGGCCCATGGGGCCACGGATATAGGGTTCAGGGTCAATGGCCTAAAGGGCACCATTAATTTTGAATTTTGAGTTTTGAGTTATGAGTTGATCTGGTCTGTCCGGTCTGTCCAGTCTATTCGGTCTGTCCGGTCTGTGGCCTGAAAGGCCAAACTAAAGGCAAAGGGCTAAAGGCCTCGGGCCGCAGGCCCGATCTCACCACTACCCATTAATCACTATTCACTATCTTTTATGCTCACCACTGTCTTTATTGCCCTTAGCCTTTAGCCTTGCGCCTTTCGCCAGGCGCACTTATTTCAGTGCGCCCAGTATATCTCTCGCGATGATCAGCCGCTGGATCTGGTTGGTGCCTTCGTAGATGGAGCAGATCCTGACGTCGCGGGCGTAACGCTCGATGGGGTACTCGGCGGTGTAGCCGTAGCCGCCTAGCATCTGGAGGGCGTTGTAGCAGGCCCTTTCCCCGGCTTCCGTGGCGTAGTATTTTGCCATCGAGGCTTCCCTTCCGAAACGCTTGCCCGTTTCCTTCTTGAAGGCGGCGTTCATGAGGAGGAGCCTTGCTGCCTCGAGTTCCGTGTAGGATTCGGCGACCATCCACTGGATGGCCTGGAAGTTCGTGATCGGCTGGTCGAACTGGACGCGGTTGATGGCGTATCGTGTCGCGTAGTCCATGGCGGCAAGACCGCAGCCGAGTCCGAGCGATCCGATACCGATTCTGCCGCCCGCAAGCTCACCCGCTGCCACGTGGAACCCGTCGTTGAGTTTTCCCATGACGGCCGTCTTCGGAACGCGGCAGTCCTCGAAGACCAGCTCGTTTGTAATCGATGCGTGCTGACCCATCTTGTGCTCCGCGCGCCCCACCGTCAGGCCTTTTGTGCCGTTTTCCACCAGGAATGTGCTGATGTTCTTGCCTTTTTTGCCCTTCGGGTCCGTGACTGCCCAGACGACGAAAACGCCGGCATACTCTGCGCTGGTGATGAACATCTTGTTACCGTTGATCACGTAGGAGTCGCCGTCGGCAATGGCCGTTGTTCTCATCCCCGCGGGGTCTGAACCGGCGCTGGTTTCCGTGAGCGCGAACCCGCCCGCGTAGTACTCTCCTGAGGCTATCTTTGGAATGTAGGCCCTTTTCTGTTCCTCCGAGCCGACGGCCTGTACGACCTCGCAGACCATGTTGTTAACCGACATGGTCACCGCTGTGGAAGCGCAGGCCCTTGCAATTTCGGTGACTGCAACGCTGAAGGCGATGACACCCGCCTCCGATCCGCCGTATTCACTCTTCACGTTGATGGCCATCAGCCCGAGTTCGCCGAGTTTCCGGAGGTTTTTGAGATAGGATTCCCGGTCTCCCTCCTGGTCAAGCTTCGCGGCGAGCGGATCGAGCTCCGTCCTCGCGAAATTTCTCGCCGTATCCTGAATGATTTTTTGTTCTTCTGTGAGATCAAGGTTCATTTTGTACATCCCCCTTCTGTATAATGTGTTTTAATATATTCAGCCGGCGGCCGAATAAAATTGCCTGATGAAATAAAATCGATTATCTGACTCTTTGATAGAAATATAATGAAGATGCGATAAATCGCTTTTTTTATATATCGTATTCATTCAAAAATCAAGGCTAATTCAGGCATGAACCGGGAAAAACAATGATGTGTAACTTATTGATATTCAATGTGAATATGGATATAAGATTTGTTCATCTTCACCACCCCCCGAGCGGATGGCGGGCGAACACTCACCACGGGGTGCGAGGGCAGTCATCCGATCCATCGGGTAAAAAGGATGTGAGACAGATGAAAGGCAGGGATGGCACATGGCGGCGGTATGACGGGTGCGTGCTCATTCCTCACATGCATCCAGATCGATCAGGATAAAGAAAAACCCGCCTCTCAGGGTTACTGTATAGCTGCAGCCGAGGTTATTGAATATTTTGGTGACCGCCTCATTGGTGGGATCCATCATGCCTTCGAATTGGTTGATGTCGTTTTTCCTCGCGATGTTGACTACCCTGGCCGCGATCTTTGTGCCGAGCCCCAGGTTCTGCCAGTCGTCCTGAACCGCCAGGGCGATCTCAGTGTTATCCGTATGTATGTTGTAGTGATAGCGGCAGACAGCAATGATACGCTCTTCACCGCTTTCCTCCGTCGTAGCCACAAGGGCGAAATCGGATTTATAATTCAAAAGGGTAAAACGGTCGAGCCACTCTTCAGGAAGCTGCCTGACGTTGGTCAGGAAACGCCGGTAGATGGTTTGGGGGGACAAACGGTTGAGCAGCTCAACAAGAAGACGGCGATCGGTGGGCTTGATCGGCCTCAATAGCACCCTGCGGCCGTTCTTGAGCGTAATCCATTCTTCGTATTCATATGGATAGTCGTCGGGCAAACCGATGTTTGCAACTGATTCCATGGCATCGTTACTGCAGGGGATTTTTTTATAAATATAAAGAAAACATAATTAAAAAGATAGAGTTATTTATGCTTTATATCTCACATCTTCTGTGGTTTCTCCGTCCGGGTTATGGGTCATGAAAAAAAACTTGACATGGGGAAGTAAAAGCAGAATTAATGTGAAAAATTAGGGGAAAAAAAGTGGCCGGCGATAAGAAATTCGACTGGATGGAAAATATAGACCGGAAGCTTCTGGATGCTTTCGTTGACAATCCCTATGAATGTCCCATCGTGATTGATCGCAACGGGGTCGTTCGATTTATGAGCCGTTACAATAAAAGGCTCTACGGTGTGACACCCGAGGAAGCGATCGGAAAGTATATAACGGATATCAATAAGAACAGTAAAATGCAGGAGACCCTCGTCAATGGCATGCCGTCCATTGGGGAAACCCACCTGCTCGGTAACCGATATCAGATATTGGCCCGGATACCCATCCGGGATGAGAACGGAAATGTTATCGGTGTTCTGGGAAAACGCATCTTCCACCGGACGGATAAGGTCAAGGAGCTATACCGGAAAATCGAACTTCTCGAAAAGCAGTTAAGGTATTATCGCGATGAGGTGCATACACTCGAAAGCGGAGCTTATCATTTGCCGAAAATCATCGGTAACTCGGTGGCCATCAAAGACCTCGTCAAATTATCCCTGCAGGCATCCGGAAGCGATGCACCGGTTCTCATAACCGGCGAGTCGGGAACGGGAAAAGATGCTTGTGCCTTTTTTGTTCATGAGCACAGTAAAAGATCCTCCGGGCCCTTCATACGGGTGAACTGCGGGGCCATTCCCCGCGAACTCATTGAAAGCGAGCTCTTCGGGTATGAAGGGGGGGCTTTTACGGGAGCAAAAAAACAGGGGAAGCTGGGTAAATTCGAGCTTGCCCAGAGCGGGACCATATTTCTCGACGAGATCGGCGAGATGCCCCTCGACATGCAGGTCAAGCTTCTGCGCGTCCTCCAAGAATATGAAATAGACCGCGTGGGGGGTACGAAACCGATCAAGGTTGATTTCCGGCTGATAACAGCCACGAACAAGGATCTTTCGGATATGGTGGAAAAAGGCACTTTCCGAATGGATCTTTTCTACCGCATCAACATTTTTCACGTCCAGACGCCGAGTCTGCGGGATATCAGCGAGGACATTCCCGCGATTTCGGAGTTTCTCATCAACCAGCTCCGGAACAGGATCACATCCGGTCCGACTCGAATTTCCAATGAGGCCATGGCTCTGATGACGGTATACCGCTGGCCGGGGAATGTGCGGGAGCTTAGAAATGTTATTGAGCGGGCCATGTTCACCTCGGAAGGAATGGAAATACGGATTGAAGATCTTCCAAGTCGGATGCGGGATTTGAAGGGGAACCGCGAAGGTGTGCCGGACCGTGTGATGCACCTCAGAAAAACCCTCGAAGGGGCCGAAAAGAAAATCATCATGGATGCTCTTCGTTGGACCGGAGGGAACAAAGTGAAAGCGGCTAATCTGCTGGGTATTCACAGAACTGTTCTTTATTACAAGATTAAGCAACTCAATATAAATGAATAAAATTAAGTTCATCGAGTGCGAGTAAAGCCCTTTCCGAATTCCTCCTGACGCAGATCCATCGTGACCACACGCAAGTGTACAATTAACACTACACAATACAAACAAGTGTATAAATATTAATACATTTACCTGACCCCGCCATCACCTTGATATTTATAAATACTACATATATTCAATAACTTATAAATATAGTCGGCTATGGCTCATTCGTTGCTACCATATTCAATAAAGTTTTCATGTGCTTTAGATGGGTTCTCAGGCGATATCGTGTGAGAGATTTTTGTCTGGAAGCTTTGAGCAACTGAGGGAGGGGAAACAATGTTGATCGAATCGATCAAAACCGCAGCATACGTATATTTCATTGCAGCAATTGTTGCCATTATTGTGGCTCTGTACATCAAAGGGGTCGTTTTTTATCTGCATGGAAGAAAAAAGGGCAAAAATAAAGGCGTTTTATCCCCTGTTGCCCTGAAGGGTGCTCCGGAGGTAAAGGCCTAACATGCTGGAATTCAAGATACTGGATCTTTTTCAGGGTGCCGCAACGCTCATGGCGGCGGATCCGACCATTGCCGTGGCCAGGGTTCTGTTGATGCTCTTTGGGATCGCGCTCGTTTTTCTCGGTGCTAAGAATATTCTGGAGCCCCTGATCATGGTTCCCATGGGTGTGGGAATGGCCGCTGTGAACGCCGGGGTTATGTTTCTTTCGGCGGACAAAATGGGAACCATTTTTGTAGATCCTCTTATCAGCGACACAGCCATGCTCATTGACATCCTTCAGATAAACTTCCTGCAGCCCATTTATACCCTCACCTTCAGCAATGGCCTTATCGCCTGCTTGGTTTTCATGGGAATCGGGGTCCTGTGCGATATCGGTTACGTTCTGGCGTTCCCCCTGACGAGCATGTTCATCGCCATATGCGCCGAGTTCGGAACCGTAGCGACATTCCCCATCGCCATCGCCATGGGGCTGACTCCCAAAGATGCGGCTTCCATCGCCATGGTCGGCGGTGCCGATGGGCCCATGGTGCTCTTTACCTCGCTGATACTATCCCGAGACCTGTTTGTACCTATCGGTATCGTCGCCTACCTTTATCTGAGCCTGGCCTACGGGGGCTATCCTTACATCGTCCGGTTCCTGGTCCCGAAACACTTGCGCGCGATCAAGATGGATCTCAAAGCGATACCCAAGGTGAGCAAAACCGAGAAAATTGGGTTTTCCGTTATCACCTGCACTCTGCTCTGCTTCCTTTTTCCTGTCGCGGCGCCGCTTTTCATGTCCTTCTTTCTGGGGGTGATAATTCGGGATTCCAATATCGCACCGTTCCGGAAATTTATCGAAGGCCCGATCCTTTACGGATCAACCTTCTTCCTGGGGCTTATACTTGGTGTTCTCTGTGAAGCCGGGACCATTCTGAATCCCGTGGTTTTTCCACTTCTTATCCTGGGGATGACCGCATTGTTCCTGTCTGGGATCGGCGGCATTGCAGGGGGGTATATTCTCTATTTCTTCAACAAGGGGAAGTACAACCCCGTCATCGGCATTGCGGGGGTGTCATGCGTCCCCTCGACGGCGAAAGTGGCGGAACACGAGGTGCAGAAGATTGACCCCAGAGTCATTATCCTTCCGTATGCGCTCGGTGCAAATATCAGCGGCGTTATAACGTCGGCCATCATAGCAGGTATTTATATAACCCTGTTAAGATGATTATCCGCATTTCGAGGTAATTTCCTGTCGGGTTCGGCTCGGCTTTCGCCGCCGAATACTTCTCCGATTGGTCGCTTGCAGGCTTGATGGGTTGCCTCACACGATTACCGCAACAGCTGGCTGTTATATGGTTGGCCCCTTTCCCCGGACCCTGTAAAGTCAGCAAGCGGGCCAACCACCAACCGTTCCTGAACCGGCAGCATAAAAGCGTGGATTCGCTTCCAGCGGTGCTCGATCACGATACCTTTCCTGAGACGTCTAGCAGGCAGCGGCTTTTTTATCAATATTCAGATATTACTGCGATGATTTTAGGTTTACATCTGTATAGCTATTGCAACATGTATAAATAATCGTTCACATTTTTTGTTGTACTATTTTTATAAAAATCCTTTTCCGGCAACAATTACATAAGATAGTTCATATAAGAATGTATAAAAAATGAGACATCTGGACGCTGCGTCGGAAATGTTAATAAGTAAATAATCAATAATATCATCAAATTATAAAACTTTTTCAACTGATCTATCCTTTGCAAAATAGGAAACCAAAGTAATCTAAAAAAGGGGGAATAGAACATCATGGAACTGCTGGCTCCCATTGCGGGGAAGATTTTGAAGGTATTTGTCAAGGTAGGTGATGTCGTGAAGGAGACGGATCAGCTTTTTAAGTTAGAGGCCATGAAGATGGAGTATCCGATTTTTGCGCCGTCTGCAGGCAAGATTATGGAGATCAAGGTCCGGGAGAACGACGAGGTCGAAGCCGACGATATCATGCTGGTTTTGTCAGATAACTGAGGAATTTTAAGTCATGGACATTCTTATGACGGAAGAAAGGAGAGTAAAGTGGACCTCGAGTTAACGACAGAGCAGGCCATGTTTAAGGACATGGCCAAGGAGTTTGCCATTCGGGAGGTCCAGCCCTACGTGAAGGACTGGGACCGTGAGTGCAAGATGCCCAAGGAGGTTTATGAGAAGTTGGGTGCTCAGGGGCTTCTCGGGATTAAGGCTCCTGTGGAGTACGGTGGTCTTGATTTGGACTGGATGACGTTGGGTGTTGTGACCGAGCAGTTGGCGTACTACGATTTTTCTTTGGGGACGGGTTCTATGTCCCGGACTTCTCTGGGGATTCTTCCCATAGTTCAGAATGGGACGGCGGAGCAGAAGAAAAAATATCTTCCGGGAATGATTCAGGGGAAAGTGACGCACTGTTTCGGGACGGTGGAGCCGAATGCCGGATCCGATGCCACAGCAATTGAGACGGCAGCTCTATTGGATGGGGATGACTATGTCATCAACGGTAACAAGACCTGGATTACGAATGCGAACATCTGCAACTTCGCCATGGTGGTGTGCCAGACCGATAAGACCAAGGGGACGAAGGGTCTTGCCGTGATCATTGTGGATTGGGGGACTCCCGGTTTCACTCGTGCCCCGATCGAGCACAAGATGGCCTTTCGTCATCACGATCACGGGCAGCTTTTTTTCCGGGACTGTCGCGTTCCCCGCTCGAACCAGCTGGGCGGTTTCGGGATGAGGGTTGCCTTCTCCAATATAGAGCACACCCGTTTTGGCATTGCCTGCGCGGCTGTCGGGGCGATCAATGCCTGTCTTGACTACAGTGTCAAGTACTGTCAGGAGAGGGTTCAGTTCAAGAAACCCATCGGCAGTTTTCAGCTCGTTCAGGAAAAGATTGCCAACATGGTGATCGATCTCGAGGCATCCCGCTGGCTGGCTTACCGTCTTGGTTATCTGAAAGATAAGAATGTAAACGTGGTCAAGGAGACCTCGATTGCCAAGTATCACAATATGGAGGCTGTCCGGAGGTCTGCCATGGCGGCGGTGGAACTGCATGGCGCCTATGGCTTGAGCGACGAATACCCCGTGGAGCGGATATACCGGGACTGCATGGCCCCCATCATTTATGGTGGGACGGCGCATGTTCATAAACTGATTTTGGGTCGTACTGTACTGGGTATCGATGCCGTGACCAGATAGTCAGGCTTGATGAGCTGTTATCAGGCATCCGGTGCAATGCCCATGCGATGGGGGTTTAGGTTCGGGCTTTTTCTTTTTGGTAATTGGCCGTCTGATAGGGGCGCCGGTTCGGGTGAGGATAGGTAGGGATGGAAAATTTTGACGCCATCGTGGTTGGTGCGGGGCCCGCCGGATGTGCGGCGGCCTACACCATGGCCAAGGCGGGTCTCAACGTTCTTGTTCTCGAGCGCGGGAAGTATGCGGGGGCCAAGAATACGTGGGGAGGCGCCCTTTTCGGTTCGGCCATGAACGAGGTCTTTCCCGAATTCTGGAAAGAGGCACCCGTTGAGCGATCGGTCAGCCGCCACGCCATTTCCTTTTTGACGAAAGATGCCTGTCTATCTGTTGATTACAAAGACTCGCACAGCGACGGTTCGTCAACGCCGGGTTTCATCATTCTCCGGGCCAAGTTTGACCAGTGGATGGCCGGAAAGGTTGAAAAAGCCGGGGCCATCATCGCCGCGGGTCTTGAAGTGGACGATTTCATTCGTGAGGGGAAGGCCATTCGGGGCGTCAAGGTCGGAGGGGAGGAATTTCCGGCAAACGTGGTCATTCTGGCGGACGGAGTCAACTCTTTGCTTGCTGTGAAGGCGGGCCTGCGCGGTGAATTTAAGGCGAAAGACCTCAAGCAGGGTGTCAAAGAAGTGCTCCGCCTTCCGAGGGAGGTGATTGAGGACCGGTTCAACCTGCGAGGCACCGACGGTGCGGTCATGGAGTTCGTGGGCCACTGCACCCTGGGACTGCCCGGAGGCGGTTTTATCTACACGAACTTGGACAGTCTTTCCGTGGGCGTTGTTGTCCAGTTGAGTGCGCTCCTCGAAAAGCGCGTGAAGGCGTCGGAACTCCTCGAAGAGTTCAAAGCGCACCCGGCCGTGCAGAGCCTGATCCGGGGGGGTGAACTGCTGGAGTACTCCGCGCACCTGATCCCTGTGTCGGGTATCAGTATGATGCCGAAGCTCTTCGCGGACGGGATCATGATAACGGGAGATGCAGCCGCCATGGTCCTGGGTACGGGTCTCATTCTGGAGGGCGCGAATTTCGCCGTTGCCGCCGGGGTGGCGGCTGGAAATGCGGCCATCCGGGCACGCGAGAAAAACGATTATTCGTCGGCCGCCCTTCAATCATACGAGCAGGCATTGAAGGATACCTTTGTCCTCAAAGATCTCAATACGTTCCGGGAAGCGCCGCATTTTCTCGAAAATGAGAGGATCTACAACGCCTATCCCCAGTGGGCCTGCGATTTGATGTCCCGGATTTTCTGCAGCAACGGCAAGCCCCGGAAGAATACATTCCAGGTCGTGCGGGAGTCCATGAAAGGGCGGTTCAACATCATGCAGCTTTTTTCGGATTTCATGCGGGCAAGGAGGGCAATGTGAAGGTCGAAGACAAACTGGCCTTGAATAAGTTCGAAGTGGACAGGGAGGTTCACATCCGTGTGGACGAACAGATCTGCGACCGGTGTGAGCCGAAGGACTGCCTCTATGTCTGTCCCGCCGAGTGCTACGTCATTCGGGACGGTCATGTGACTTTCTCTTATGAAGGGTGCCTTGAGTGTGGAAGCTGCCGGTTTTCCTGTGACCGGGGTGCGATTACCTGGGTCAATCCGCGGGGAGGTTTTGGGATTTGTTATCAGTACGGCTGAAGGAGGAGAGATGGAAATCATCGTATGCATCAAACCGGTTCTGGATCCCGATATGCCGCCGGCAAAATTCTCGGTCGACAGCAAGACGAACCGGGTAATTCCACCTGAAGGGATGCCCCTGGTCATTAACCCCTACGATGCGCTTGCCGTGGAAGCGGCCCTGAAGATCAAGGAGGCAAAAGGCGGGAAAATCACGGCCGTGACCCTGGCCGGCTCGTTTGCCACGGAGATCCTGAGGAAAGCCGTGGCCATGGGTGCGGATGAGGCGATCAACATCAACGACCCGGCATTCGAAGATTCCGATACATTTTCCACTGCTTTTATTCTGGCCGAAGTGGTCAAAAAAATCGGTAAATACGATCTCGTCCTCTGCGGCAGGCAGGCTGCGGATTGGGACAATGGTGTCGTCGGCTCGGTGATCGCGGAGTATCTCAATATCCCGTCCGTGATCAGGGCCAAGGGTATTGTGGTTACGAACGGAAAGCTCAGGGTTGAACGTGTCGTTGCAAATGGATTCGAGATCTACGAAATGGGCCTGCCGGCCGTGGTAACCCTGAGCAGCGAAATGGGCCAGGCGCGAATACCGACAGGTTGGGGTATCATTAATGCTGTAAAGAAGAAGATTCCCGTGTGGACGTGCTCCGATCTCGGATTGGATCCTGTCAGGGTAGGGAAAACGGCTGCGCGCAATAGCCTGGTCAAGCTCTACACATTTTCCCCCAGCCGGTCCTGCGAGATGATCACGGGCAAGGACGACAAGGAAGCGGCGGGAAAATTGGCCGAAAAGATCATGGACATCAAGCCTTGAGGGGAGACAACATGGCTGAGAGCAAGCATATTCTGGTCATCGGGGAAGTTGAAAGGGAAAAACTCACCTCCACAAGCAGGGAACTTCTCGGGGGGGCACGCCGGCTGGCCGGGCAGATGGGCGGCATGGTGAACCTCCTGTTAATGGGACCGGCGGTATCGGCGGCTCAGGAAGGTATCCAGTACGGTGCAGATAAGGTTTACACCGCCCAAGACGCTATTTTTTCGGAATTCAACAGCGACGCATGCACACAGCTTACCGGTGAGATCTGTAGGAAAATCCGGCCGATGCTCTGCCTTTTCGGGCAGTCGGATTTGGGCAGAGATGTGGCACCGCGCCTGGCTGCGAAACTGGACGCCGGTTTGTGCATGGACTGTGTCGAGATAATTTTCGATGCCGGAAGCAACCGATTATTGCAGACCCGCCCTGTTTTCGGGGGGAAGGCCATGGCTGTCATGGCGACGTCCGGGGATAGGCTGCAGGTCAACACCGTCAGGGCGAAGTCCATTGCCCCCGAGGAACCGAAGGATGAGCGGAAGGGCGAAGTCATTTCCGTGACGGACGGTGTGGATGCTTCGCTGATCAAGGTGAAGCTGGTTGAATCGAAAAGGATGGAAACCGAAGGGGTAAAACTCGAAGATGCCAAGATCATCGTGGCCGGCGGCGGAGGTCTGGGCGGACCTGAAGGCTTCGAGATGATTGGTCAGCTGGCGAAACTCATGGGTGGGGTCGTCGGGGCAACGAGAGTGCCCGTGGATGAGAATTGGGTCCCCCTGAGCATGGAAATCGGCCAGACGGGAAAGATTGTGAGCCCCGATCTGTATATTGCCATCGGCATTTCAGGCGCGGCACAGCACGTCACGGGTATCGTGAACTCCAAGAAGATCGTGGCCATCAACAAGGATCCCGATGCCAACATCTTCCGGATGGCTGATGTCGGACTGGTTGCCGATTACAAGGTGGCCGTCCCGATCCTGATCGAGAAATTGAAAGCCGGCCGCTGATCCTTCGGGTTGGGTCACTCAGGGCGTGCAAGGGCCATTGGGGGGACAGAGAACAGGGACAAGAACTGGACGTGGATAAATCCCGGGCAACGGGGCAAGAATAAGGAAATGATTCAATCAATATTTTTAAGCTGATTAGAAGGAGGTAGACCATGGCTGAGAAGAAACGTTATGGCATGCTGGAGATGGATGACGCTCAGAGGAAGAATTTGGAGAAGGCTCTCGCAAAGAAGCCGCTTCATCACGTGAATCCGGAGATCAAGGAGATGGTCCTTGCCCAACGGAAGGGGATGCCGAGGATCATCGATATCCATACGCACCCTTATACCAAAATCGGTTGGCGAAGCCTGGGGAAGTTCAGGGTGCATCTGGAGAAATATCTCTACAAGCGCACCGACATCACGCCTGAGCAAATTACCGATATGGCTCCGACGGATGACGAGTGGGTTGCGCCTTTCAAGGAACTGGGCGTGGCGGTCATGCCCTGCGGGTGGGACGCCGAAACCACCATGGCCCCCGGAGATCCCCTGTACAGGGGCAACACGAACGACGACATCGCAGCTATGAGAGATAAGTATCCTGACACCGTGATAACGGGTTGGGGTTCCGTGGACCCCTGGAAGAATTGGAAGGCCCTCGAAGAGGTCATCAGGTGCTACAAGGACTTGAAGCTTATCGGGATTAAATTCCAGCAGGTGGGCCAGGCCTTCCACGTCAATAACAAGCAATTTTACCCGCTCTGGGACCTCTGCCAGGAATTGGGGATGCCCATCCAGCTTCACAGTGGATTCACCGGGCTCGCCAGTGGGGCGCCGGGCGGCTGGGGAACGAAGATCAAATACACCATGCAGCTTATTCCTGATATCGATGATATTTCCGCCGATTTCCCCAACCTCAAGATCATCATGCTGCATTGCTCCGACGGAAGGGACGAGGACGCGGTTCTGCTTTGCCGTCACAAGGGGAATATCTACCGGGAACTCTCTGGAATCCAGCCCGATTATATCCCAGAGGCTGCCCCCCACACGTTTTACGAACTCAACCGTCGTCAGCGTGACAAGTACATGTTCGGTTCCGAGTTCAATCTCTTTCCCCTCGATGGTATCCTCTGGAGGCACATGCAGCTTCCTTACCGCGAAGGGATCCTTGAAGGGATGTTCTGGAAGAACACGATCAACATTCTCGGTGAGGAGATGGAGCGGGTCGGCATCAATTTGAAGGAGTGGAGAGTCAACCTGACGGAAGTGTAATGGCGCCCGGATCGGCAAGGCCGGCCGGATCTCGTGACCGAAGCTGCAGAGAGAGGATCTTTTCTGATGAAAAGTCCCATCGAAGAACTGGACCGCATCGAAGGACAGGTGCGGTCCGGAAATCGCCAGGCTACAGAAGAGCAGCACCGCAGGGGAAAACTCACGGCACGGGAAAGGATCGATCTTTTCTTCGATCCGGGGAGTTTCGTGGAAATCGGCATGTTTGCACAGCAT
>JAPLJU010000259.1 GCA_026388445.1 Deltaproteobacteria bacterium | reverse complement strand
CCTCACCTGGTAGGGCTTTTTCAGGGTGAGTCGGGCGATTCCCAGGATTTCATCTTCATTAAATCCCCGCATGGCGACGGTGTTGATCTTGATGGGAGCAAAACCGAGCCGTTCCGCCTTTTCGATGCCGCGAAGAACCGCATGCAGGTTACCGCCCCTCGTCATCTGCGCATACCTTTCGGCATCGAGGGAATCGAGGCTGACGTTGATGCGCCGGACCCCGGCATCGAAGAGTTTCTCGGCATAGACTTCCAGAAGGATCCCGTTCGTCGTGAGACTCAGATCCTCCAGGGATATTCCCTTCAGGGCGGAGAGGAAATCCATAAGTCCCCTGCGGACGAGGGGCTCCCCGCCCGTGACCCGAACCTTGGCGACGCCGAGCCCCACCGCTGCATGGATGATCCGCAGGATCTCCTCGTAATGGAGGATGTCATTGTGCCCGAGGAGCGAGACGCCCTCTTTCGGCATGCAGTACAGGCAACGGAGGTTGCACCGATCCGTCACGGAAACCCGCAGGTAGCTTATTTCCCTGTCGTAAGAATCGCGCATTCGATGGAGACCCTGTTTCTTTAAAAAGTCTTTATTTTTTAACACAGTTCACGAACCCTGGCAAGGAGGATGACCGGCAAATCCCCTTGACAGTTCAGGAATTCTCCGTTAGATATAGACATCCGTTATTGAACCGATAACGGATATCTTTTTTTGACAACGGCCCGTCAGAAGGTCCACGCTGGGGAAGAATTTCATGCAAAAGATGCCGATTACGAAAGCAGGATTCGAAAAACTAAAAAAAGAACTCCAGCACCTCAAGACGGTAGCCATCCCTGAAAATGCCCGGGCCATCGAGGAGGCACGGGGCCACGGCGACATCGCGGAAAACGCGGAGTACCAGTACGCCAAAGAAAAACAATCCTTTTTGCACGGCAGGATGCAGGAGATCGAGAATAACCTGGCCTCTTCCAAGGTGATCGATTTGAAGGGACTGACGGATGAGAAGGTGGTCTTCGGATCGATTGTGTCCATCCGTGACGCGGACACGGGCGATGTGATGGAATATCAGCTCGTGGGGCCCTTTGAGTCGGACGCCTCCAACAATAAGATTTCCGTCACCTCACCGATCGGAAAAGCCCTGATCAGCAGGGAGGCGGGAGACACCGTCAGGGTCAAGACACCGGGCGGTCTCCGTGAATTTGAGATCCTGAATATCGCGATCAGGAACGAGGAATAGGATCCCTGCGTCTCACCCTCAAGAAAATTCCAGCCGGATCTCCTCCAGTTCGATGAGTTCGTTGTGCTCGATCCGGTCATAGAAGTCGATCACCTCCTTGGCAGGGCCGAATACTTCGCCGCTCGCCTTGATCTCATAGTCGTGAAGGGACGCATACGCCTCCACGCCCTTGGCCTTCGTACGGATGACTTCCTCAGGTTCATATCCCCCGATTTCGACCCCAGGCGGGAGATCGGCGAAGGTCGCCTTCAGCTTCTCGCCGAACTCCTTAGAGAAGGTCTTGTATCTGAAATTGAAGCGGGCGCCCGTGATCAGCCGGATCGATGTGACCTTCAGCCCCAGATCGGTCTTTCTCCTCTCAACGGCCTCTTTGAGCATCAGGCCGACCCCTTCCCCGATGATGACGCGGATCTCATCTCCTTTGACGTTGAGCATCCGCATGAGTTGCCCCAGCGACCTCTCGCTTTTGATGTGGTACTCCTGCTCGAAGACGGCCTCACCCTCGATCCCTTTGCCTTCGAGATACCCGAGAACAAAACCCTTGGCCAGCTCGTAGGAGCCTTCCACAATGACCTCGTAATACTTGCCCGTCATGACTTCCTGCCCCCCGGATTGATATGATTCATTAGCATCCACCCATCCCCTGCCGGATTTAGAAGAACACGAACGTCACCAGGATAAAACAGGGGATGAGGATGGGTATTGAGTATTTGAACATGTAACCGAAGAAACTCGGCATGTTGACACCGGCTTCCTCGGCGATAGACTTCACCATGAAATTGGGAGCGTTTCCGATGTAGGTGTTGGCACCCATGAAGACCGAACCCGCGGAAACGCCCTTGAGCAGGGCGACAAACTCCGGATTTCCCGTGATCGACCCCAGGGCGCATGCACCGGGGACCATGGCCTCTGTCATCCCGAGCTTTCCAAGGGCCATGTTGAAGAAAGTCAAATACGTGGGGGCATTGTCCAAAAACGAGGAAAGAGAACCCGAGGCCCAGTAGTAGTGGGCCGGCGTGGTCACGAAAACTAAAAGAGGCGCGAGGGCGCCTTCTTTCCCCGCCCGGAGGATCGCCAGGGCCGGTATGATCGTCATGAAGATACCTGCGAAAAGTTTCCCCACCTCCATGATCGGGAACCAACCAAACTCGTTCGCCTCCCGGAGTTTCCAGGATGTAAAGCGAAGAGAAAGAAGCCCCATGATGATGATCCCGACGTCCCTCAGGATATTCTGGTAATGGACCTCGATCCCCATGACGCTGAAGCCGCCCGCCTTCCAGTATCCGCTTATGAGCACCAGCCCCACCACGCCACCCAGGAAAATGAGATTGTAGATCCCCTCGACCTTGATGGGGATCTTCTCCGCCGGGCCCTCCGGCACGACAAGCCGCGACTTTTCCTTCCGGTAGTAATAGCTGTCGATCAGATAAAAGAGGGCGAGTACGATCAAGGATGTCAGGATCATGTGAGGCAGTATGGCCTTCGTCACCCAGAAGAAGGGGACATTGTGAAGAAACCCCAGGAAGAGCGGCGGATCGCCGAGCGGCGTGAGGGCACCGCCGATATTCGCCACAAGGAAGATGAAAAAACAGACGATGTGTGCCTTCTTTTCACGGTCACGGTTGGCCCGCAGAACCGGTCTGATCATGACCATCGAGGCCCCCGTCGTCCCAACCCAGGAGGCCAGTATGGTGCCGATGAGGAGAAGTAAACTGTTCATGACGGGTGTTCCCCGCAGCGTCCCGGTGACGACGATGCCTCCCGAGATCGTGAACAAACCCCACAGGAGGATGATGAAGGGAATGTAATCAATGATATAGATGTGAAGGATATCAACAACGGCGGTCGTGTGAAAAAAAGAGACAAAGGGGATCGCGAAAATCAGAGCCCAGAAGGCCGATACCTTCCCGAAATGATCATGCCAGAAATCGGGTGTCAGAAGGGGGCAGAGGGCGATGGAGAGAAGGATCCCGATAAAGGGGATGATCGACCAGATCGGGAGAATCTTTCCGATGTCGGGATGAGCCTCCCCCCCGGCGGGTGATGCCGCTGCCGGATACAACGCTGGAAGGATCAGAGCCCCGATGAGGGCAAGCCCGAAGACAGTGAAAAAAATGATGTTTCGTCTCTTTTTTCTGTCGGATGTCATTTCCAGATCCTCCTCACATCTGCACCCGATACCATATCCCGGGTAACATCCGCAACGGGGAATATCCCTGTCCCGGCACTGATTCAGGTCTTTGATAAAATTAAAAAGCCAGGAGTATCCCTTCCTCCTGGCTTTTTTCCGCATTTGTCAAAGACCGTGTTTTACGGCCGTTAAAATAGACTCATTTCAGCCGACGTGCTGGGCGATCTTGATCCGGGTCTCCGCCCGGTTGAGGTCGGCTTCTATCTTCCCGTACTCGGCGTCTTCCTTCGCCATCTTGGAGAGCTTCTGCTCCGCCTTCTCCTTGGCCTGTTTGGCCCTCTCCACGTCGATCTGGTCGGCCCTCTCGGCCGATTCCACCAGAATGGTGACCTTGCTGGCCGTTACTTCGGCGTAACCCGTGTTCACGGCATAGTGGGTTCTGCGGCCGTCCCTGAGGTAACTCAGTTCACCGAACTTGATTGCGGAGAGGAGCGAGGCGTGCCCTTTCAGGACGCCGAACTCGCCTTCGACGCCGGGGATGGTGATCTCCTCGACCTTGCCGCTGAAAGCCATCTTCTCCGGTGTTACGATTTCAACCATCAACTCGTCGGCCATTGAGGGATCCTCTG
>JAPLJU010000177.1 GCA_026388445.1 Deltaproteobacteria bacterium | reverse complement strand
GATTCGTCTTCCAGGATCCTGAGCATATCCTCTTCCTTCTTAAGGCCGGGGATCGGACCCACCCCATCGCATCATACAACAGGTTGTGCACCGCGATGAGCACAGGTAATGGACAGGATATCATTTTCGGGGCGGGTGGATCTCTCTCAGGGATGAGCGCGGGTGCGAAGCGCCTCAGGCTTTCCTGTTCCCTCCGCCTTCCGTGATATTCCTGAATGTGCGGGACACTTTACTACAGGCACCTAAAAAATCAACTTTTTCTTGCCTGAGTCTCCACGCATGCTACTTGAAAGGCTCACCCAGGCTCTTCTTGAACTCTGCCAGGACATCGAAAACGGGAACGGCATAACTCAAACCTTCGCCGGCCTGCCCGACAAGCTTCTGGGTATTGACCCCCACAACCCGCCCGAACTGGGTGACAAGGGGACCCCCGCTGTTGATGTAGGTGATCGGGGCCGAGGTCTGGATGTAGGTTACGTCATCGATGGAGCGAGTGCCGGAGTGAATACCCGGCGCGACGGTATGCGTAAGACCCATGGGCATCCCAATCGCATAGAGATTGGCTCTGGCGGGGAGCCGGCGTGCGTCGAAAGGTTCGATGTAAGGGCACTTATAACCGTCCAGCTTGAGCAGGGCGATGTCGTATTTCTCGCTGATTTCTTTCACCCCCTGCACCTCCAGCTGCGTGCCATCAATGAGAACAATCTTATGGGTCCCGGAGGGATTGACAATGTGCTTATTCGTCAGGATAAACCCGTCTTTCGTGATGAAGAAGCCCGAACCGACCCCTTTGGAGGATTGCACCAGGATGGTGGCATTTCTGGCTTTTTCGACGGCATTCTGGGGAGGAAAATTCAGGGTAAGCTGTTCCTGAAGATCCCTGGATCTTTTGGGCTGCTCCGGGGGAGGTTGATCTTCGATATGGACGATGCCGTCATCATCGGTCCACGTCGTGACCTTCCCCTCAGCGGGCATAAGGCCTACGACGAGAAAGGACACGCAGATCAGCACCCTGAGAGGAATCACGACGTCCACCTGTTCAAGAGACGACTTATAATCTTGATCGGTTGTTTTTCGGACGGGCTGATGTTTTCGATGAACCCGAAGAAGCGATCGCTTTTTTTAACTTCATTCCGGCTGCCGGTTTCTGAATGGCCGGCGTTGGAACCTGAGCCATTCTGAATCCTTCTTCGATCAGCCGTCTCGCCTCCCGGTCCCTCACACTGGACGACTTTGCCCCCATGACGACGGCCATGAGACGCATCCCATCTCTCTGCGCGGTCACCACGATGTGATAACCGCTTTTCCGCGTGAATCCCGTCTTCAGGCCATCCACGTCAGGACACATCTCGAGAAGATGATTCGAATTTTGCTGTGTGACATCCTGAAAGGTGTAGGACGTCATGGAATGGATCTCCAGGGATTGGGGAAAACGCTCCAGGTAGGACTCACAGAGCCTGAGGACATCCCGGGCCGTGGTCACCTGTCCTCTGGCGGGAAGACCATTGGGATTTCTGAAATGGCTGTGAGTCATGCCCAGTACCCTGGCCTTGGCGTTCATTCGCCTTACAAAGGCGTCCACATCTCCGTCGACATGCTCCGCAATGGCTATTGCGGCGTCATTACCGGAGACGATGGCCGTTCCCTTGATCAAATCATCCAGTTGCACTTCCTCCCCTTCGCCGACGTACATCCGCGATCCCTTCATCCGGCTCGCCTTCCGGCTGATCACGACGCGGTCATCAGGGTCCACTTTTCCTTCCTCCATCGCTTCGAAAGCAAGATAGAGGGTCAGAACCTTGGTGATGGATGCCGGCGGGATCCCCCGGTCGGTATTTTTTGACAGCAGAATCTCCCCTGTTTTGAGATTTTTAAGGACTGCGGATTGGGCTCTGATCTTCAGGGAATCAGCAAAGAGCTCTCGGGGAGAAAAAACGAAAAATAGTACGGTGCAACAAAGAACAATGGACAAGGTCTTTCTATTCATTCAATAAGATTCCTTCACACCATCTCTTCGACCGGGATTCTGAAAAAGGACCGTTTGTGCCGGTGAAAACATACCGGCAAAAGGCCTCTCCGGTCAAGTGCAATTCACAGCATGGCAATCCAACTTCCATCCCGAACAGACTTAACCCAAAGCTGATTGCAACTTCTGTTCCGATTTTACCGCAAAAAATATTGAGGATCTTCGGTGCTTCGCGATCCCGCGGGTCAGGAATCGAAACAGGATACCCAAGGATGACGGACGCGATGATCCGGCAGTTCGTAATTCATATCTCGCATCCTCCCCAAAGCTGTCATATATAATCCTCTTTTTTCAGGAAACCGCCATGCCACTCAATTTTCTGAGGACAAGCATAAGCGCCTGCATGCCGGAAGCGCCTTTTCCCTGAGCCTGAAGGTCAACATAGAGCTGATGAACGAGAACGAGTCCCGGAAGCGCGAGACCTGTCGATGCCGCTTCCCGCAGTGCGATTTCCATGTCCTTGACAAAATGGTCCACCATGAAACCTGGACTGAAGTCCTCCTGCACAATGCGGGGGCCGAGGTAGTTGATGGCCCAGGAAGCGCCCGCGCCTTTCCCTATGATGTCGATGACGGCCTTTTCATCCAGTCCGATCCTCGAGGCATAGAGAAGCGCCTCACAGGCGCCGATCATGTTGCCCGCGACGAGAATTTGATTGCACATCTTCGTGTGCTGTCCCGCCCCGGCTTCACCCATGTACGCGATGCTTTTGCCCATGACCTGGAACAAGGGCATGACCGCATCGCAGGTTTTTCTTTCGCCGCCGACCATGATGGCGAGCGTTGCGTTTCTGGCCCCGATATCACCGCCGGAAACGGGCGCATCGAGACTCGAAATACCACGTCCTGCCGCTGCCGTGAAAATTTTCTTCGCAAGGCTCGGCTGGCTCGTGGTCATGTCAACAACAATCCTGCATGTTCCTGGAACGGAAAGGATCCCTTTCTCACCGAGATAAACCTCCTCAACGTCCGCCGGCGTGCCGACCATGGTAAATGTGATCTCCGCCCTTTCCGCGACACCGGCCGGGGAATCGCACCACCTCCCGCCTCTCTTCAGAATGGTCTCGGCCTTCTGCCGGGTGCGATTGAAAACATGCAGCTCGTGGCCGCTGTTCTGAAGATGCTCGGCCATGGAAGACCCCATAATCCCCGTGCCGATCCAGCCGACTCTCATACCGTGATCCCCCTTTCATACCCTGAGCGGGTATTTCCCTCGAGACCCGGCGTGGCCGGGCTGCAAGAAATGGTGTCGAGCCTTAGCCTTCTCCCTTTCTCTCCAGAGCCTACTCCCGTGGCTGCCTGTGACAGAGACAGCTGAAACACGGCGTACGGATCTTACGGAAATGAAGTGTTGCAGATGCCAGGCACGAAAAAATTTAGATAAACTTCATGGATCTGCCAAGAATGAAAGGTCTGGGAATGGTTTCTGACAGGATGCCTTTTCCCCGGCGTGATGGAAAAAGACGATCGTCCGAAAGGGCGTCCGTTACCGGATGGTCACAGCCCCGCCCTCCGAAAGGGTCTTCAGCCTGTTCTTGTTGTTGGGCTTTTCCCCGCCTTGCTCCCTGGAAAGAAGATCAGGGAAGCTCTTGTTAAACTGCTCTGCCCGTCCTTTCGGGATGCTCAAGGCGTAGTTGCCCCTGGGAAGCGTTTCATTCTTGATCTCGGGATTCATCTCGCGGATCGTTTTGTAGGTAGTCCCCGCCGCCCGGGCAATGAGCGTGACGTGGACCTCTTTTGAAAGAGTGAATTCGACACGATCGACATCCAGGGGCAGGTAGGTCCTCTCCCGGGGGACGTAATAACCGTATTTTTCGGGCTGGGCGAGGATCAACTTCACCGCCAGGATCCGGAAAATATACCGCTCCGTTTCGAGGGGTAGATCGACGTCGTAGAAACTCTGGACACCCTGAACGCCGATATTATTGGAAACCCTTTCCTCGCCGCAGTTGTAGGATGCCATGGCCAGCGTCCAGTTCCCGAACATCTTGTAGAGATCTGTGAGATAATCAAGCGCGGCCTCCGTTGACTTTTCGAAATTGAGGCGTTCATCGATCTGTTTGTTCACCTTGAGACCATACCGCTTCGCTGTTTTTTCCATGAACTGCCAGGGACCCACGGCCTTCGCTGAAGATACGGCATAGGTCCTGAAAGAACTCTCCACGACAGCCACATATTTAATATCGTCGGGCATCCTCCGCTCTTTCAACCTTTTCTCGAGATAGGGAAAGTAACGGCTGGACCGCTTGAGCCAGAGAATGACCTGGTCTGTGTTGTACACGGAAAGCACAAAGGACTGATCGAGCATTTCCCAGACATCCTGCCTGTTCAAAGGTACCGGTTCTCCGCAGAGCTGAAGCTCCGAAGGCAGGTCATAGAGCGGTACATAGGTCCCCCACAGGGACCCGGGCATGGAAACCATCAGCATCAGGATCAGAAAGGGGACGATCCTGCTTCGTCTGGACGCAAACCGGAACAAATCTTTCATGCGCTCACTTCAATTCAAATTTCGCGTTTCACTCTCCGCAAATCTGCACCGTTTTCTGCGGGGTGGAACTCACCCCGGAAAAGCTTTTCGGTCAGCAACCGGCCAGGAACAGGATACAGATCAACAGGAGTGCGATTCTGGTCAATATTCTTTTCACAACTCATCCTCACAGGGTCACGTCTTCTTATCAAATGGTGAATAAATTAGCAAAAAGTATTCCCGATTCCATTTCATCCGTGATCTTTAACCCATCGACTGCCGACCGTTCATCACGATCCGTTCAGGATGCCCTGATGTAGCGTTCGCCTTCCTTTCTCGCCTTGCCCAGTTTCACAAGCCGGTTGAGGTGTTTCTCGATCTCAACCTGCTCAAACCACATGATGATGCTCAGGGGTTCATAGTAAAACGGGAAAAAAAGATTCCGGCCGATAAGGTCATCGATCTGACAAGACCCTTCGAGGGCGTCGAGAAGAGTCCTATCCTTCTTGATAATAGCCTCCTCATATGCCACAAATCGCTCCGGGATATTTTTGCAAAGAGGCCCGACGTGGCTTGTGATAACCTGGCGGGCCTTCAATGAACTGAGGCGACGGATGGTAGCGATAAAATCATCGATGTCACTGAAATCGTTCCCATAAAAGGGACCAAAGGGTGTGAGAGCCACATCTGAAGTGAAAAGTACCGCACCACGATCCACGCTAAACGCAAGGTGTCCCGGCGTGTGTCCCGGGGCATGGACGATCTCCAGCGTCAATCCGCCGAGATCAAAGCAATCCCCATCGGAAAGCAATTTCGAGACGCGAATGTCAGGAAAACGTATCCTCTGGAGTTCTTCCATGTTTACTCCGCTCCTCGCAAGCCCCATGCCCGCAAAATAATGCTCCCGGCTCTCGATATAAGGCACCTCTTTTTCATGGCACCAGACGGGGATGTCAGGGATCAGCTTGATTGTTGATCGGTGATCGTAATGGCAGTGGCTGAGGATTAGAAGATCTATCCCTTTCTCCACGCAGGCACTTACTTGCCTCTTTCCCATTCCCGCATCAATAAGAATGCGCATTTCCTTTCCTCTCAAATAAAGACCGTTACAGTAGGGGAATCGCGCTTTATCCTCGCCGGACACGAAATAAATGTTTTTCTGTACTTCTTGCATCGCTGATGCATCCCTGCAATTGTTTCATCATTTTTCCACGAGGGCTATGGCGTCGATTTCGATGAGGGCATCGGGGTTCACCAGGGACTTCACCACGACACCCGTCGCAGCGGGAAAGCCGTTTTTGAAATATTTTCTCCGAACCTCGGCGGTCCCCCGGTAGCCCTCCAGTGTCGTCACGTAGTCCATGGTCTTGACCACGTCGTCATATGAACCGCCCGCGGCCCTCAGGATCTCGCCCATCCGCTGGAAAATAAAATCCGCCTGGGTAACGATATCCCTCTTCCCCACGATTCTCCCCGTCGCGGGATCGCGCGCGATCATCCCGGAGATGAAGAGCATGTTGTCTCTCTTCACGGCGGGCGAAAAGGTATACCGGTCACCGAGGTTCCAGGGATCCACGATTTCAAATTTTGGCATGGCCTTCTCCTGCTTGTTCGAATTAACCGGAAAAAGTAGGCTCTTTGAACACGCCGGCGAAAATTTTTTGCACCAAAGCCTGCGGCTGTCAAGAATATAATGGCGGAATTCCATCGCTTTTGGTGCCACAACTCCTTGCAATCTTTATCTTTTTCTTTGACAAATGTTACACAATTCAGTAGTAAAATTATACATTCATATTTTAAAAGAGATTTTTTCGTTCCCTTGATTGGCCGGGACGTGACCATCGCAGAATGGAAAAGCACGGTGGCGTAAAATTTGACACGAAGTTTATCGGGAAGGCGGTCCCTGATGATCCCAGGCTCGAGGTACTGAAATTCTGGTGCGGCGAGTTTCATCGACGGAATTTCGCACCGCCCTATGGTGAATTTTCCCAGGGCAACCTGAGTTTTCGGTTGAAAGAAGGTGAAAATGCTTTCATCATCACAGGCTCACAGGTCGGCTGGAAGGACCGCCTCTCGGACGATAAATTCGTGATCGTCACGGGCTGTGATCTATCCGAAGGGGTCGTTTATGCCGCCGGTCTTCGCGATCCCTCCTCGGAGTCCATGATGCATTTTGCGATCTATCAGCGACGATCCGACATTCAGGCCGTTTTCCACGGGCACAGCCGCGAGGTTCTCTCATGCCCGGATAAGCTGGCGATCCGGGAGACCCGTGAGAAAAGACCCTACGGCAGCCTGGAGCTGGTCGAGAGCGTTCTGGAGATCCTGGACCAGGAGATGTTTGTCGTTCTCAAGAAACACGGTTTCATCTCTATGGGCAAGACCATGAGGGAAGCCGGTGAACTCGCCATCCGGATTCACCGGATGTGTGAAGCGCTGAAGGATGAAAAGAGGGCCGAAGGATGAAATACTTTTTCAATCTGTATAACCATGGATTCATCAGGGCCGCCGTCTGCGTGCCCGACGTCAAAGTTTCCGATACGGCCTTCAATGCCGAAAAAACGGTGGAGATGGCGAAAAAAGTAGCAGCCGGAAACGCCGTCTTCGCCCTCTTCCCGGAACTCGGCATCTCCGCTTATTCCAACGAGGACCTCTTTCAGCAGGAAGCTCTGCTGCAGAGTGTCAGAGACGCCATCCGGTATGTCATCGACAGGACAAAAAACCTCAATCTCATCCTCGTCATCGGAGCGCCCCTGCAGGTCCAGGCGAGACTCTTCAATTGCGGGATCGTCCTTTACCGCGGAAAGATCCTGGGGGTGGCCGTCAAATCCTACCTGCCCAACTACAGGGAATTCTACGAGGGGCGCCAGTTCAGCCCCTCAGCGGAAATCCTGGCGGAGACGATTGAGCTTTGCGGACAGGAAGATATTCCCTTCGGGGCGGACCTCATTTTCCAGGTGAGGAATATCAGGAATTTCCGGTTCTACATCGAAATCTGCGAGGACCTCTGGGTCCCCGTGCCACCCTCGAGCTTTGCCGCTCTGGCCGGAGCGACGCTGATCGGAAACCTCTCCGCTTCCAACGTGACCATCGGAAAGAGCGAGTACCGGCACAGCTTGGCCGCCAACCAGTCCGGGCGTTGTGTCGCGGCCTATCTTTACGCGGCATCCGGTCCCGGCGAGTCCACAACCGATCTCGCCTGGGATGGGCAGGCCATGATCTACGAAAACGGGAATCTGCTCGCCGAGTCCGAGCGATTCTCCCTGGAGCCGCAGCTCATTTTTGCCGACATCGACCTGGACCGCCTGACGCAGGACCGGATGCGACTGACAAGCTTTGGTCAGAACGCCCGCATCCACAGGAGCCACGTCCGAAAATTCAGAAAAATACCTCTGATCATCAATGTCCCCGACAAGCGACTGCTGCTTGGAAGAGAAATTGCCCGGTTCCCCTATATCCCCTCGGATCCGGCAAAGCGGGATGAGCGCTGCTACGAGGCTTACAACATTCAGGTCCAGGGACTGGCCAAGCGGCTGAAATTCACGGGGATCAAAAACGTCGTCGTCGGCGTCTCCGGGGGCCTGGACTCCACCCATGCCCTGATCGTGTCCGCACGAACCATGGATCTCCTCAAGCGCCCTCGCTCCAACGTCAAGGCCTACACGATGCCCGGCTTCGCGACAACGGATAAGACATACCGTAACGCTCTTCGCCTCATGAAGTCGCTGGGGGTCGAGGTGAACGAGATCGACATCAAGTCGAGCTGCATGCAGATGTTCAGGGACATCGGCCACCCCTTCGCGAGAGGAAAGGCGGTTTACGACATCACCTTCGAAAACGTCCAGGCCGGTGAACGGACATCCCACCTCTTCCGGCTGGCCAACATGCGGGACGCCCTTGTCGTGGGGACGGGGGACTTAAGCGAGCTCGCCCTCGGCTGGTGCACTTACGGCGTCGGTGACCACATGTCGCACTACAACGTCAATGTCAGCGTCCCCAAGACGCTCATTCAGTACCTCATCCGATGGGTGGCAAACAGAAGCCTCTTCGGGAAGAAGACATCGGAGATCCTCCTGGACATCCTCGAAACGGAAATCAGCCCTGAGCTGATCCCGGGAAAGAAAGGGGAGCAGCCCGCCCAGAAGACGGAGTCCGAGATCGGCCCCTATGAGCTTCAGGACTTCAACACTTTCTACATCACCCGCTTCGGATATATGCCGGCAAAGATCGCTTTCATGGCCTACTGCGCCTGGCGGGACAAGAAGAAGGGAGCCTGGCCCGATGTGCCCGAGCACCGACGAAGAGCGTACACCATCGGCGAGATCAAGAAATGGCTCCGGGTCTATCTCTACCGCTTCTTCCAGATCAGCCAGTACAAGCGGTCCTGCATTCCCAATGGCCCCAAGGTGGGATCCGGCGGATCGCTCTCGCCGCGCGGAGACTACAGGGCCCCAAGCGACAGTGAGTCGGCAGCCTGGCTGGCCAACGTCAGAAAGATTCCGGACAGGGACAGTGAAAAAAGATGAGAAGGGAAACGTTCAGGGATTTTGACGCGACGGAGCTCTTCTGTCCGAAATGCCGCAGGGCCGTCCCCGTCAGGAAGAAACTTCTTCTCATTTTGACGAGCGGGGAGAAGTACGATTATACCTGTGTCTTTTGCGGAACCTCCGTGGGGGACAAGATGGTCACCATGAAAGACCAGACAAGGTTGATCATCACATGAAGGCAGTGGTTTTGAAAAAGGCCATGGCCGTCGAAAAAAACCCTCTGGAGTACATCAACGTACCGTCCCCTGAACCGGGCCCGGGAGAAATCCTGATCCGGGTGCATGCCTGCGGCATCTGCCGTACCGACCTCCACACTGTCGAGGGCGAGATCCAGCCGACCAGAATGCCCATCATCCCCGGTCACCAGGTTATCGGGACGGTCGCGTCCTGCGGCCCGGAAGCGAAGCGTTACAGGGAGGGGGACCGCGTGGGGATGGCCTGGCTTTTCCGTACCTGCGGGAATTGCCCCTTCTGCCTCGCGGGAAAAGAAAACCTCTGCGAAAGGGCTCAATTTACCGGTTTTGACGCCGACGGGGGTTATGCCGAGTATACAAAGATCCACGAGGATTTTGCCTACCCGATCCCGAAGGTCTTCACGGACCTGGAGGCGGCACCGCTTCTGTGCGCCGGGATTATCGGATACAGGGCTCTGCGGCTTTCAGAGGTAAAAAAAGGGCAGAGACTCGGCCTTTACGGTTTTGGGGCGGCGGCTCACATCGCCGTCCAGGTGGCTGTCCACCGGGGATGCGAGGTTTACGTTTTCACGCGAGGCGGTGCGCATCAGGCGCTGGCCCTGCGCCTCGGCGCCTCCTGGACGGGCTCTGTCAACGACCCTCCACCCAGAAAATTGCACAGCGCCATTATTTTCGCTCCGGCGGGTGAGATCGTCCCCGTGGCCCTCAGCCACCTCGACAAGGGTGGAACGCTTGCCCTCGGGGGCATCTACATGACACCCATTCCGGCACTCGACTACACAAGACATCTCTACGATGAGCGGACGATCAGAAGCGTAACAGCGAGCACCCGTAAGGACGGGATCGAACTTCTTCAGACTGCCGCGGAGATCCCCATTCGGACGGAGATACAGCTTTTTCCTTTGAACGAGGCCAACCGTGCCCTGCAACTTCTAAAGGCGGGAAAGATCAACGGCGCGGGGGTTCTCGAGATCACCTGAGCATACCGTGAAAGATAAGAAAAGCCATGATCTTGCGATCATGGCTTTTCTTTGTCGTTCTTCTTTTCTCTAAAAATCGGCCCAAGGCTCCAAGCCTTAAGCTCTTTGCCTTCAGCCTTTTGCCCTTAGCCCTTCACCTTTATTTTAGCCTATCTCCCGATCACGTAGCGATAGGGGTCGATCTGCTCTCTCAGGATGTCGAGTTCCTTCTTGGTCGGCGGTTTGTTCTCGACGATCTTCTTCGCCTTGAGAAGCTCGAACCCGCAATTGTCCTGGACGTCCTTCTCGGAGTATCCGGGGTTGATCGACATGATCCTCATCCTCTTGGACGTCGGTTCGAAGTCCATGACGGCCATATTGGTGATGATCTTGTAGGGACCCGCTCCCAGGGGAAGACCAGATTTGGCGCGGGAATCGCCACCCTGGAGCCAGCCAGGCGAGGTTATGAACTGGCATTTTTCGGCAAATCTCTTCGGGTCCTGGGGGGTCATGACGAGCATCCTCCAGCAGAAGGACGCAAGGTCATTGGCTCCGCCGCTTCCCGGGAATCGGACCTTCGGTTTCTGGTGATCCGGGCCGATGCGGGTGGAATTCAGGTTCCCGTACATATCGATCTGGGCGCCGCCCAGGAAGGTGTAATCTACCAGCCCTCGGCAGCAGGTTTCCATGATCTCGCACATACCGCTTGCCATAATGGCCTTCCAGGTCGTCCTGGAGTCTCCCACGGAGATGGGCATTTCAGGAATCAACGGGGCTGCCCCGCCTGCCTCAAACAAAATAACCAAATTGGGGGACCCGGTTTTTTGCGCGAGCATCGCTGCCGCATTCGGTGCACCGGTGCCAACGACAATCGAAGCACCATCCTCCAGCTCCCTTGCCGCTGTGCATATCATAAGTTCCATCACATTATAGTCAGCCATAGCTTATTATCTCCTCCTTTCTAATCTCTGGCCTTCTTGAACAGCCATTCCTTTTCTCTCAAGGCAAGTATCTTGTGCATACCGCCGTTTTTCTCGATGTATTCGAAGTGATCCTTGCAGTTGTAAATGTTCTTGTCGAGGAACTTCTTGAACTCCTCGGGATTCTCCTCCACCTTGAGCCATTCTCTCAGGTGATCCTCGTCGGAGAAGTATTCCTGGTACATGTTTCCGGGATAGCTGCCGTAGGGCACTTCACAAACGGCGTCCACGCACCAGTAAGGAATAACGGTGTAACTGGGATCCCTGCGTATTTCGTCATTCGGAATAATTCTCTCGGCAGTGATGATCAGCCTTTTGCTAGCCCTGGCTACGTCAAAGTCCGATACGGTGATTCCCCGCGCACGGCAGTTTCCATAGATATCCGCCTCATGCACGTGGATGGCCGACACATCGGGGAAGATAGCAGGAAGGGCGACATACTTCGTACCGGTGAAGGGGCACTGTATAATCTTTCCGCCGCTGTATTTGAAGGTGTCCGTCCCCATCACGTCTCTTGCCGGGTAAAAGGAAACACCGGCCGCGCCCGCCTTGAACCGCACGGCCATGCTGTAGTTCGTCCACTCGCTGACCTCAACTTCGCCGCTTTCCATGTACTTCCTTGCATTAGGTGAGAGTCCCCTCGCCTCGAGGCCTACGATGTAGGCGACGTCACACCGGTTAAAGACTTTCCCTGCCGCAAGGACCTGGAAATCATGGGTCGAGGTATGACCGGCAAAACCCATCTTCTTCCTGCCCTGCCTGACGATCTCGTGGACGACGGCCATGGGTACGCGGTTGGCACCAAATCCGCCGATGCAGAGATACTCGCCGTCGTGGACAAACTTTTCGACAGCTTCCTTCACCGACATAACTTTAGGTACGAGTGCGCGACTCTTCTTCCGGAAAAACGCCCGTGCCTTATCGGCATCGGGATCTGTAAAAACCCTTCCTACTCCCTGATCAAGAACTTCCACGGTACCTTACCTCCTTCTTTGAATGTTAAGACCCTTGTCTTTTCGTTTTGAATAACGCTTTCGGAGCCTTGGGGCGCTCCCGGGACCGGAAAATTATCCGAATAGGCATTGTGCTGCAGTGAACCGACAAAACGCCCGCTAAATAGCACAATCGATAGGACGAATCAAGCGAAAAACTGGCAACTTTAAAAGGAATTTTGACTTTCGAAGGGGCATGGAAGGGTGTTAACTTTTCTTCTTTTTTCCCAGGGCCTTTCTGAACTTTTCCCCCAGGCTTCCAAGACCCGATTTTTCTTCAGTTTCACTCGTGTCCGAGCGGTATATGGTCTCGGCCTGACGGCCCCCGGACGACCCCTGCAGGTATTCCCCCAGAAGCCCGCGACTGTGGACATCTTCGTGGCAATAAACGCAGAGATTTTCCCAGTTGCTGCCGTCAGGAGGGTTGTTGAAGTGATTGCCGTCTTTGTGGTGAACAGTCAAAAGATTTCGATTTGATTCATCAAATTCACGGGCGCAGCGCGCGCAGATAAGCCCGTGGATGGCAAGGGACCTCTCCCGGTAATCTTCCCCCGGCTGTACCTGCTGGCCTGATCTGATATCCCGAACGACCTCTTCCGGGGACTTTGTTGCCTCCGGCTTCGCCTGCTCTTTTTTGACGGTCACCCGCTTTCCTTTTTTGCCGAATGTCACCCTGCCCACAGGATTGATACCTCTCTAATATCTTGATTCCAAATGGCTTTTTAATAAAAAATGGTACTTTTGTAAAATAAAAAATGAGGCCCGGAGATCCCCTGCGTTCTATTTTTTCAATACTTTGCCGGCAAGGGCAAGCGCCTGGCTCCGGTTCACGATGACTCCCTCGAGCTGTGCCGCCCGGACAGCCGTGAGGATCTTTCCGATGACCGGCCCGGGCTTGAGATAAAAAGAGTCCATAAGATCCTCTCCATCTATCAATGGGGGTCTTTGTAGTATGGGCTTGATCTCTTTTTCGTACCGAAAAAGCAAATCCAAAGTTTTCTTTTTCACATCCTGGAGGCCGGATTTTTTGGAAGCCACGATGCGGCCCAGGTACATAAGAAAAAGGCCAAAGTAGTCATCTTTATTCCTCGAGAAAAAAAGGGCTGCCCCCTTGCGGGAGATTTCATCGGAGCTCATGAGGACGCTGAGCTCACGGGCGCGTCGCGAAATTCTCCTGAGGAAAGCCCCTTCCTTTCTTGACAGCCTCAACCTGAGGATCAGATTATCCCATGCCTCCGCCCCCAATTCGCCGGGCGAGTCTTCAACGCCGGGCAGCGCTGCCAGCTTGATGAGCGCCGCTTTTCCCCGGCCGGGCGCTACTTCGTTTACTATATAAGCCCTGAACTCACCGGCATGACCGTTAAAATAATCTCCCGGCTTTTCCATCACCGTCTCGAGGGCACGAAGAGCCGCGAGGGCGTGCTTCCACGGATCGACGCCGCAGATCTTGGTCCTCCCCTCTTCCTTCATGGCTGAAATCTCCGGGAAGAGGACCTCCAGGATTCCCACACGGTCCATTTCAACGACGATGGGGTGGGAGGGAAGACACGACAGTATCCGGAAGATCTCATCCCGGATGCGCTCGCCGGAGACGCCTTCGAGGAGGCGCCGGTGAATCCTGATCCATCGCAGGGTCTCGGGGTCAATCCGAAAATGGAGTTGCGCCGCGAAACGAAAGGCCCGCAGCAGCCTCAGGGGGTCCTCAAGAAAAGACCTCTCGGAGACGGCGGATATCCTCCGCTCCCGGAGGGCTTTGCGTCCACCATGGGGGTCCATGATCCTGTCCCGCCTTCCCCCGATGAAGTCTCCCAGCGGCAGAGCCATGGCATTGAACGTGAAATCCCGATTCGAGAGATCTTCTTCAATGGATGTCCCTTGCATTCTTGTGAAGTCAAAGACGAGGGGCGCCTGCCCCTGAATGATAACCCGTTCCGTGACCTGGTCCTGCTTGTCATGAAGGAGGACACACCTGCCTTTGACACCCTTTGCGAAATCTGCGGGCAGACCCCCGAGGCCTTGAGGCACAACGATATCGATGTCCGGTGTTTCTCTGTCGAGAAGAAGGTCCCGCACAGGCCCCCCGGCCACGTAAAGCCTGCCATGGTATTCCTCAAGGAGCTTGAGGCAGGAGATATATTCTTTTTTCATGGCGTATTTAATTTCCCGGGTGCTCGAGGCTTATCTACTCCCCCTGGAAAAGCAATATCAAGGAAAATTTGACGGCACAGAACCGGTGTGATAAACAGTCGAAGGGCACAGGGCGCTGGCCTTTTCTCTTCGTCAAGTATCCCTCGCCTTTCGTTTCAAGCCTTCAGTCAAAAAAGGGTTCACCATGATACTCGGTATCGATGTCGGCGGCACTCACACGGACGCCGTACTTTTCGAAAACCTGCAGGTCAGGAAAAAAACCAAGGTCCTCACCCAACAGGAAAATCTCATCGAGTCCCTTCTCGGTGTGACGGGCGAAATTCTTCAAGGCGAAAACTTGAAGGCGTTGAGCAGGATTGTTTTCAGCACAACCATTTCCACAAACGCCATCGTGCAGGGCAAGATCGACCGTGTGGGTCTTGCCATCGCCTGCGGCCCCGGCCTGCCATCATCGCTTCTCAAGATCAGCGATGACACCCATTTTGTTTCGGGATCCATCAACCACCGTGGCGCTGAAGTGGCATCCATCGATGCCGGTGAGATCGGCAGAATCGGGGAGCGTTTCAAGAAAGAGGGGCTCCATCACCTGGGCGTTGTCGGTAAATTCTCAACGAGAAACCCAATGCAGGAAATCCAGATCCGGGATCTGTTGAACGGTGATTTCAGGCACATCTCCCTGGGCCATCGAATGTCGGGCAATCTCAATTTCCCCAGACGCATCGCCACCACCTTTCTGAATGCGGCCCTATGGGAGACCTATAACACCTTCGTGCGGGAAATTTTGAAATTCAAGAAGCAGATGGGGCTCGAAACACCCATATACATCCTGAAGGCGGATGGCGGCACCTTCGAGATCGGGCATTCGGCGGAATTTCCCGTTTACACGATCCTCTCCGGCCCTGCGGCAAGCATCATGGGCATCCTGAGCCTGACGCGTTGCAGGGGTGATGCCATTGCCATCGATGTGGGCGGGACCACGACGGACATTGCCATCTTCAGCGAAGGCGCGCCCCTCCTGGAGCCCCTGGGGGTCACCATCGAAGGGCACAGGACCCTCATCCGCGGTCTCAAGACGCGCTCCATCGGGGCGGGAGGAGACAGCCGGGTGAGGTATAAAAACGGCGAACTCACCATCGGCCCCGAGCGGGACGGACCGGCCGCCGCCTTCGGCGGACACCAACCCACACCGACCGATGCCATGATCGTTCTCGGCCTCACGGACATCGGGGATCCCCACAGAGCCGCTGAGGCTGTCGGTAATCTCGCAAAGTCGATGAAAATCCCTCTCTGGGAGACGGCGGACAGAATTTTCCAGGGGACTTGCCAACGGATTGCATCCGCCACCGGAGAAATGCTCAACGAGATCAACAATAAGCCCGTCTACACCATCCACGAGATGCTGGAGGGAAAGAAAATAAAACCCGAAACACTCTATATTGTGGGCGGTCCCGCGGGACCGATGGCCGCAAGGCTGGGTGAGCTCCTCGGCTGCAGCGCCGTCATTCCGCCCCACGCCGAGGTAGCCAATGCCATCGGGGCGGCGCTGTCGCGAAATACAACGGAGGTCACGCTTCTTGCCGACACGGAAAGAAGGATCATGACCATCGCCGAGGAAGGCCTCCAGACAAGCATTCCCGCAGAATTCTCGCGAGAGGATGCCATCGAAGTCTGCCGTGAAAAACTCAGGCAGAGGGCATTACAGATCGGCGCCGTCGGCGAAGACATTGAGATGGAGATCGTCGAGGACCTGGAATTCAACATGGTGCGAGGTTATTCGAGAACGGGGAAAAACATCCGTATCAAGGCCCAGGTCAAGCCCGGGCTCATTGCCGGCTTCGATGGGAAGGAAAAAACATGAGGAAGAAAAGGAAAAAGACCGGCCTCATATTCTTCCCGGCCTTCGACTGGGCCATCTCGCCGACCCACCCCGAAAGAGAAGAGCGGCTTCTCTATACCCAGGACCAGGTCTTCGAGGAGGGGCTCCTGGACCTGGAGAACATCATCGAGTTCAAGCCGGCAGTGGCCACCCTGGAAGACATCCACCGGGTTCACATCTGCGTTCCCGACGTGAAGAGCGTTATCACGGAATCGCATCTCATCTCAGCGGGCGGCGCCATCACCGCGGCAGACAAGGTCCTCATGGGGGAGGTGGACAATGCCTTCGCCCTGGTCCGCCCGCCGGGCCACCACGCCATGCGGGTTGTTCATGGCGCGCGGGGCTTCTGCAACATCAACATCGAGGCCATCATGATCGAAAACCTGCGGAAAAAATACGGCCACAAACGCGTCGCCGTCGTGGACACCGACTGTCACCACGGCGATGGCACGCAGGATATCTACTGGCACGACCCGAACACGCTTTACATATCCATTCACCAGGACGGAAGGACGCTCTATCCAGGCTCCGGCTTTCAGGAGGAATTCGGCGGACCGAACGCCCTGGGAACGACGATCAACGTTCCGCTTCCGCCGAACACATCGGACGAAGGGTTTCTCTACGTCCTGGATCATCTCATTTTGCCGGTCCTGGAAGAGTTCAAGCCCGACCTCGTCGTCAATTCGGCGGGGCAGGACAACCATTATTCCGATCCCATCACCAACATGCGCTTTTCCGCCCAGGGCTACGCCACGCTCAATGACCGGCTCAAACCGGACATCGCCGTCCTCGAAGGCGGTTACTCCATCGAGGGGGCCCTGCCCTATGTGAATGTGGGCATCATCCTTGCCATGGCGGGAATCGACTACAGCGCGGTGAGGGAGCCGGATTACGACCCGGAGGCGATGAAACAATCAAAAGAAATAACGAAATACATCGAGGAGGTCACGTCGGACATCTACATTTTCTGGAAAAAGAGAGGCTCTCTCAAGGCGGAGCTCCTGGGAGATGCCAGATATACCAAGCGTGAGAGAGACATCCACTACGATACCGATCGCATCCGTGAGCAGCAGCAGGAAATCGTGAGGGTCTGTGACGACTGCGGAGGCCTCGTCACCCTTGATTCGGCCGCCAGCACGGGAAATCACATCTTCGCGATCATCGTGCCGAGCCCCGCTTGTCCGGCCTGCAGAGACGAAGGGGAAAAGATTTTCGACTCCATCGACAAAGCGAAGCACCAGATCCACTATCTTTATTTTCAGGACCGCGACCGGGACATCTACATCGTGAAGTAAACCTTAGAATTGCGTTTTTTCACTCTTGACAGGGCGTCCCGTTTAAAATAAAAAGGGCAACCTTGACGACTCGCTGA
>JAPLJU010000198.1 GCA_026388445.1 Deltaproteobacteria bacterium | reverse complement strand
TTACAACCGGGCCAGGGAGCACGCGAAGCTTCGTTACTATTATCTGATCGTTACCCGGGAGGCGGTCGGTTTCCGGCGGCACAAGATCGTCGAGGAGCACTACAGAATCCCGCCCAAGAAAAAAACTATCTAACGGTCTATGGACAGGTTCAAGAGACAGCGAGTCAAGATGGTGGATTCCCAGATCCGTTCGAGGGGGGTCGCCGATATCCGCGTTCTGAAGGCCATGGAAAAAATCCCCCGGCACCTTTTTATCGACGAAGGGTTGATCGATCAGGCCTACAACGACAATCCCCTCCCGATCGGCGAGCGGCAGACGATCTCGCAGCCCTACATGGTCGCTGTGATGACGGAAGCCCTGGAACTCCAGGGAAGCGAAAAGGTTTTGGAGCTGGGAACCGGATCGGGATACCAGACGGCCATCCTGGCGGAGCTTGCGGAGCGCGTATTTTCCATCGAGCGCATTTCGTTACTGGCGAGCAAGGCGAGGAAGGTGCTCGAGTCGCTCGGCTATTTCAGCGTGGTCATCCGGGTCGGTGACGGGACCTACGGCTGGAGTGAAGAGGCGCCCTTTGACGGTATTATCGTTTCAGCCGGTTCCCCCGATATCCCAAGGCCGCTCGTGGAGCAACTCGCGGTCGGCGGCCGGCTTGTGATTCCCGTAGGCGGCCGTTACTCTCAGACCCTCTACCGGGTGACCCGGCTTTCCGAAAATGTCGAGGACGTGAAGAAAGAAGATCTCGGCGGCTGCCGCTTCGTGAATCTCATCGGGGAACACGGCTGGAGAGAATGAGGGTTTTTTTTATTGAGAGGTCTTCATATTCGAAGGCCGTGCTGAAATTCAATACCCGATCTCTGTGATAAGATGGGCTTTCGAATAAAAATATTTTGTTGCCTCGCGTTGCTTCTGATCTTTTCCTCCTGCACCACCGTTCCGCCCTTTCTTCGGGACTCGGACCAGGCCAGGGGTGTATACCACCACGTCAAAAGCGGAGAAACCCTCTGGAGAATCTCGCAGGCCTACGGTGTCCCCCTGCAGGAGATCGCCGAGGTCAACAACATTACGGACCCGGCCATGGTGACGGTCGGATCCGTCCTTTTCATTCCCGAGGCCCACAGGGTCGTCGATCTGCCGCCAATCGAAAAAAAACCGGCAAAGAAGGAAGCCGCCGCTCCGCCACCGGCCAAAAGGTCGGAAGGGGCCGTCGCGAAGGAATACATGCCGCCAAAGGGAAAAGTCCGCGAGGTGAGGCTCGCAGAGACGACAACCCCGAAGGGTGGTGAAGCGGCGAAAGCACCGGCGAAAGGCCCGACGGTGGCCACAGCGCCGACACCAACGGCGAAAGGGGCCGGGACGTCGAAGCAGGCCCCGGTCATAAAACCATCCGCAGGTACCTCGAAACCGAAAGTCGAGACCACGTCCAAGGTACCGGCCGCGAAACACGAGGTGAAGGCAAAGCCGCCGGCGAAGCCCGCCGGCAGTGTTGTCGCAACGGCGAAACCCCATGATCCGGCCCCGAAAGCAGCATCACCGGATCCGGCCGGAAAGGGGCCGACGCTTGAGGATGTGAAAAAGAGGTTACGGGAGGAGGAGAAGAAGGAAAAAGCAGAGGCGGAGCAGGAGCGACAGCCCGCTCCAGCGGAAGAAAAGAAACCGGTTGCGAAGGCTGAGCCGGAGAAAGTCCGGAAGCCGGCCCCGGCGGAGGAAAAGAAACAGCTGGCCAGGGCTACACCCGAAACAGCGCGGAGAAAGACCCCCGCGGAGGAACCGCCGGGCAAAATCGAATTGTCGAAAGGCCGGTTCGTGTGGCCTGTGAAGGGGAAAGTCACCTCGAAATTCGGCATTCAGGCCACGGGAATGAAAAACAACGGCATCCGCATATCGGCCAAAGAAGGCTCCCCCGTGGTCGCGTCGGCGGGCGGAACGGTGATCTACTCGGCACCCCTCAAATACTACGGTGACACCATTCTCCTCAGGCACGACGACAATTACGTCACGGTCTATACCAACCTGAAAGACCAGGTCGTCAAAAAGGATGACCGTGTTAAAAAAGGCGAGAAACTCGCTCTTCTCGCCAGACCCGGGGACGGCTCGGACGGCGCCTACCTGTATTTCGAAATCCGCCATCAAAACAAAGCCCGGAATCCCATGTTTTTCCTCCCCTGATCCCGTAAACACCACCCTTCCTTGTGTTGACCTGCCGGTTTCAGATGATTAAATTATGAAAAGAGCGAAAGCAAGGAGCAGCCATGTCACTTGACTTTGAACAGGGACCCATCAGGCCGCCCAGCGAGGCGAAGAGCCTCCTCATCCGGGTAACGAGGAATTGCCCGTGGAACAAGTGCGCCTTCTGTCACACCTACCAGGGGTGTGATTTTGAGCTGCGTTCCGTGG
>JAPLJU010000200.1 GCA_026388445.1 Deltaproteobacteria bacterium | reverse complement strand
CAGACGGTGGAGACATATTCATCTTTTCCCATCATTCGAATCCGCCCGGCCCTGTAAAGATCGCCGATGACCGTCCCGTTCAGGGCCAGGAGCAGATGGATCTTGATCCCCTCGATCGGAAGGGATGCCACGAACCTCGCCGTTTCGAGGATCTGCTCATGGGTCTCCCCGGGGAGTCCCGCAATGATGTGCGTACAGACATGAATGCCCCGTCCCGCCGTTTGAAGAACGGCGCGGCGGAAGGTCTCCGCATTGTGTCCCCGGTTGATCCGCCGGAGGGTCTGGTCGTGCATGGACTGCAGTCCATATTCTATCCAGACATGATGGTTTCTCGCATAGTCTTCGAAGAGCCCGATGATGCTCTCGTCGATGCAGTCGGGTCGCGTACCCACGGATCAGACTGGAACCGCGTCCATCGCAATAAGAACATCCCCCGGTGCCAAGGCTTCCATCGCGATTCGGGCAGGTGAAACCTGCATCGATCTGAAGCTTGTAGACGTTGCACCCGAACCGGTTCCGCAGGAAGCTTTTAAAATCGTAGTAACGCTTTTTGTTTTTCCAGAACGCCGGCTTAGGCATAAAAATAAATAACCCGAAATAGTCCGGGATTGATTTCCAGTTGTATTTTTCGGTTGATCTTATTAAATTAACAAAACATTTGCAAGTTTAACGCAAAGGTATCAGGAAGATAGGCTTGTTCCTTTTGCCTTTTGCCGTGAGCCTTGAACCGTGAAGTATTTTGATGTCATCATCGTCGGAGCCGGACACGCCGGGTGCGAGGCGGCACTCTCCGCTGCCCGCATGGGATGCGAAACACTGCTTTTCAACATCAATCTGGATTCGATCGCCCTCATGTCCTGCAACCCGGCCATTGGAGGCCTCGCCAAGGGGCAGCTCGTCAAGGAAATTGACGCTCTGGGCGGGGAGATGGGCAGGATCGCCGATGAGACAGCCGTCCATTTCCGTGTGCTCAATGCGTCCAAGGGCCCGGCCGTTCAATCCACCCGCGTCCAGTGTGACAAACAGCTCTACCGCCTGGCCATGAAGGCCGTCGTCGAAAAGCAGAAAAACCTCCATCTCCGTCAGGCCATTGTCGACCGCATTGTCACCGAGGACGGCAAAGTCACGGGTGTCGTCGACAGCACAGGGTTTTTTTACGGTGGCAGGACCGTCATCATTACGACGGGAACCTTCCTCCACGGGCTCATCCATATCGGGACCTTCCAGACACCGGCAGGTCGGGCCGGTGAGGTCGCCTCCATAAAACTTGCCGATTGTCTACAGTCTTTCGGTTTCGAGATCGGCAGGATGAAGACAGGCACTCCGCCGAGACTGCGGGCTTCGACCATCGACTTTTCACGTCTGGAACGACAGGACAGCGTCCCGGAGCCAAGGCCCTTTTCCTACGCTACGCGCAAGCTCCGTGAAGAGCGGCTTCCCTCTTTTTTCAGCCACACCACGGACGAGACGCACCGTCTGATCCGGGAGAATATCCGGCTCTCCCCGCTATATTCCGGCACCATCAAAGGCGTGAGCGCCCGCTACTGTCCCTCTCTGGAAGACAAGGTGATGCGCTTTACGGACAAGGAGCGGCATCCCGTCACGCTCGAGTTCGAGGGCCTGGATACGGAAGAAGTCTACGCCAAGGGCCTCGGGAACTGTCTTCCCCTGGATCTTCAGGAAAAGATTGTCCGAAGCGTCCCCGGCCTTGAACAGGCGGAGATCATGCGATCGGCCTACGCCATCGAGTACGACTTCGTCCAGCCCACACAGCTCAAGCAGACGCTGGAAACAAAGCTTATCACAGGCCTTTTCCTCGCCGGACAGATCAACGGTACCTCCGGTTACGAAGAGGCGGCAGCCCAGGGGCTCTGGGCCGGTATCAATGCGGCCCTCCAGGTCCAGGGCCGAGAATCCTTTACCCTGGAGCGATCCGAGGCTTACATGGGGGTCATGGTGGACGACCTCATCACGCGCGGCGTCGACGAGCCCTA
>JAPLJU010000202.1 GCA_026388445.1 Deltaproteobacteria bacterium | reverse complement strand
GATATATGGAACGGGCAGGCAAGGGGTCTTTATGAATCTCGGGAAGGAAATCAAATATTACCTCCTCAACAATTTTTTAACTTCCCTCGCCTATCACGTCTGTAATCTTCACGCCAAGACCCTCCGTATCACCATCGACGGCGAAGAGGTCATCCGCGAGCACATCGAAAAGGGCGGAAGGGTGATCTTAACCTCCTGGCACCAGCGTTTCTACGGCGGCTTCTATGTCCCCCGGATTCTGAAGATGACCCCCTGCATCATGATCAGCGCGAGCCGCGACGGTGATTTTGTTTCGGCTGTCGTGAGCCGGATCGGCTGGGTCCCCATCCGCGGATCCAGTTCCCGGCGCGGAATGGAGGCCCTGAAGGAGATGATCGAGGGGGTGAAAACCTACCGCATCGGCGCCCATATCGTCGACGGCCCCCAGGGGCCGCCCCGCGTCATCAAAGCGGGACTAATCACCCTGGCTCAGCAAACCGGCGCCGCCATCATCCCCATTTATATTTCCTACGAAAAACCCCATGTCTTTGGGAGCTGGGATCGCTTCATGATCCCGAAACCCTTCAGTCGCGTTCTCATTCGCATAGGCCCTCCGGTGTACGTCCCGCAGGAACCGTTGAGCAACAAGCAGTTCGAAAAGATCCGCCTGGACATCGAGCAGAGGATGATTCAGGGTTATGCCGAGGCGGATTCCTACTGGACGCAATAGAAGGCAAGGGATGCTTAATCGGACGGACGATGGAGGTTGGCTGGTTGTGTCCTGTTCGGCAGCCTATAGGAAGGTGTTCCTGTAAAACTTTTGGATGTAATCAGCGGCAGAAAGGATGCTCAGGACAAGGGCGAGATAGAGAATGACCATACCCACCATGTGGGCGTCGATCGCCCAAAGAGGGTAGTGGATGATCAGGGCCGAGACGGCCACGATCTGACAGAGTGTTTTTCTTTTGGCCAGAGGACTTGCCCCGATCACCCGTCCGCTCACCGACGCAATGGACCGGATGCCATCGACGACCAGATCCCGGATGATCATGATGGCCACGACCCATGCCGGTATTCGTCCGATGGGGATGAGGAGGACCATGGCCGCGCTCACGATAATCTTGTCCGCCATGGGATCGAGGAGTTTCCCGATCTTGGTGGTGATCCCGTAACGCCTGGCCACGTAGCCGTCGAGGAGATCCGTCAGGGCCGCCAGGATAAACAGGATGGCAATAAAAAGGCTGAGCGTCCGGTCAGGCGGAAGCAGAAGAAGAAAGAGCGCAGGGATAACGGTGACACGAAGCATGGTGATCGCGTTCGGGAGGTTAACAACCTTCCGGTGTTCCGTCTCGAGGGGAAGCCCGTCGAAGAATCTTTTCAGCGAATCAAACATAGAAGCCGCATCTTCGAAGCTGCAGTTTTGAATGTTGAGTTTTGAATTGCTCTAGTCTGTCTGGTCTATTTGGTCCATCTGGTCTATTTGGTCTTTTTAGCCTTTCTCACAACTCACAACTCACAACTGAAAATGACGCTCGGCGTCATTTTCTGGGTATTTTCTTCCAGTCCGCCAGAAATTTTTCAATCCCCGCATCCGTGAGGGGATGCTTCGCCAGCTGCGCGATCACACCGAAGGGGATGGTGGCGATGTGGGCGCCCATCAGGGCGGCCTCCACGACGTGCCGCGGGTGGCGGACACTGGCCACGATGACCTCCGTTTCAAAGTTGTAATTTTCGTAGATCGTCAGGATCTCCTCGACCAACCCCATCCCGTCGTGTGCCACATCATCCAGCCTTCCCACGAAGGGACTCACGTATGCCGCGCCGGCCTTGGCCGCCATCAGGGCCTGGACCGGGGAGAAGATGAGGGTCTGGTTCACCCGGATCCCCACTTCTGAAAACATCCGGGTGGCTTTCAGGCCCTCCGTGGTCATGGGGACTTTGATCACGACCTGATCACCCAGCCTGGCGAGCTTCTTCCCTTCATTGACCATGCCTGCAGCATCGAGGCTCACCACTTCGAGGCTCACAGGGCCTTTGACGATACCGAGAATGTCTCTCACGACATCTTCGAATTTTCTCTTTTCCTTTGCGAGCAGGCTCGGGTTGGTGGTCACACCGTCCACCATTCCCAGGCTGATGCCCTCTTTGATCTCATCGATGTTGGCCGTGTCGATAAAAAATTTCATGTCTCCTCCGCCGGCATATCGCTGTCCGTCATTTTCTTTGCGGAAGCGTGCGGCCTGTCCATCATGATTGACCGCCCGTTTTAAATTTCTCAAGGCACTCCCTGCTGCAGAAGTAAAAGGTCCTGTCATTGAGGGAAGTCTTGAATGCTTCGCTCTCCGGAATGTACCGATGGCAACATGGATCCTGAACCAGATCCTCGGTTTTAACCGGCCCGGGCCTTCGGGCAAGACGGTCTTTCTTCCGGGCAACGGAGGCCGCAAAATTCCTGACGAGAATAAAAACCAAGTATAATAATATCGTCAAAAGAAGAATGCGAAGAATCATGATGCCCCTTTGCTCCCTGACATGAAAGACTTCACACCTTTGCTGAACCGCAGGGTCTCTCCTACCGGCCTTTCATGGCTGCATCCAGCGGGATCACGGCGCTTTCATCGCCGAGTCTTTCCAAAAGACCCCTGATCGAAACCCCGTAAGCAGGATGAATGAAGTAGGACGCGATCTCGTTGAGCGGGACGAGTACGAAACGCCTCTTGTGCATCTCGGGATGGGGTACGCAAAGCGTCGCATCCTGGATGACCCTTTCCCCGTAGAGCAGGATGTCCAGGTCAATTACCCTGGGCCCTCCTTTTTCGGCCCTCACACGCCCCATCCGCTCTTCAAGGGTCTGCAAAATT
>JAPLJU010000283.1 GCA_026388445.1 Deltaproteobacteria bacterium | reverse complement strand
GGAGAGGGAAGCCCTCCGCAATATCGCCATGCGGGTGAATCCCATTCCAGATCGGGCCGACGCCTTCGAGGTCTGCGGACGGGGGGAGCTGCAAATGGCCATTCTCATCGAAACCATGCGCAGAGAAGGCTTCGAGTTCATGGTCTCCCGGCCCACCGTCATTCTTCGGCGGAAAAACGGAAAGCCTCACGAGCCGGTGGAGCGCCTCTTTCTGGATGTTCCCGAGGCATTTACGGGGGTTGTAACGGAAAAAGTCTCGTCCAGAAAGGGGCGCATGATGAACCTCAACAATAAGGGGAGGGGCCGCGTCTACCTTGAATTCGTGATCCCCTCCCGCGGTCTCATCGGCTTCCGCAGCCACTTTCTAACCGACACGAAGGGCTCCGGCGTCATGAACACTCTCTTCGAGGGTTACGAGCCGTGGGCCGGGCCAATCCCCCAGAGGACAAACGGTGCCCTCGTCGCCGACCGCATCGGGAAGGCGAACAGCTACGCCTGCCTCGCCATGGGCGATCGCGGGGACCTTTTCATCGAGGTAGGAACGGAAGTGTACGGAGGAATGGTCATCGGGGAGCGTAACCGCAGAGGCGACCTCAATGTGAACATCATCAAAGAGAAGAAGCTCTCTAACGTCCGAAGTTCCACCGCCGAGGCAACGGTCACCCTCAGGCCACCCAGGCTCTTGTCATTGGACCAGTTTATCGAGTTCATCGCTGAGGACGAGCTTGTGGAGATCACCCCAGAAAATGTCCGCCTCAGGAAAATGGAACTCGACGCCGGGAAGCGTCTGTCGATGAAGCGCAAGGAAGGTCTGCTGGCTGCGGACAGGGATAATTGAAAAGCAGAGAGGCTGTTTGTTCAATTCATCAGGACACTTTTTCATTTTCTTGCGGTGGCGGGTTCAAGTATGAAAAAAACCGTCCGCCCCGATGAGAACAGGGGTTGTCGGTAAAATATTAACGAATCAATATTATCAGAGGAGGTTTAAAATGAAAGGAGACAAAAGATTGATCGATACGTTGAATTCCCTTCTGGCAGACGAACTGACAGCCATCAACCAGTACATGGTTCATTCGGAGATGGCGAATAACTGGGGGTATGAAAAGCTGCACAAGCATTTCGAAAAGAGGGCGATCGATGAGATGAAGCACGCCGAAAAGCACATTTCTCGGATCCTATTCCTGGAGGGCACGCCCATCGTGAGCGATCTCAAGAAAATATACATCGGCGCCGACGTTCCCAAGCAACTCGCCAGTGACCACGGACTGGAACTGCAGGCCATCAAGGCATACAACAAAGCCATTGTTCTTGCGGGAGAGGTCAAAGATTATGCTACTCGTGAAATGCTGGAGGCTATCCTGAAAGACGAGGACAGGCATATCGATGAAATTGAGGAGCTTCAGGATCAGATCGCCCAGATGACACTGCAGATCTTTCTTTCCACGCAGGTGGGATAAAGGTCTTACCCTGGATCAACTAAAAAAATGTCAGCCTCTCGGGGGGACAAAACGGGGCCAAGCTACTTTTTTATGAGTGCAATTACGGACACCTCCATGACGAACCCCATTCAAAAAGTCATCGTTAAATGCCCGAGCTGAGGAAGCACACACCAGATTGTCAAAAAAATGAGCAAAGGAGGTTGTGCTATATGAGACGGTTTATGTTGTTGGTTATCATTCTCCTGTCGATGATCTCGTATGCCTGCGCTTCTGTGCAAAAAGATGCAGGTGTAAAGGCGCCGAAAGAGCGCAAGCCGTTCGTCGCGCTCCACGAGTTTTCGGAAGGCCTGGCTGCCGTGCAGAAGGAGGGGGAGACGGGCTTCATTGATCCCGATGGAAAACTTGTCTTGAAAGTTCTCTTCCATGACGCCCGGAAGTTCTCCGAAGGCCTCGCCGCAATCCAGGTTGAGACGAAATGGGGCTATATCGACAAGAAAGGCAGGTACGTGATCAATCCGCTGTTCGACGGGGCCGGCGATTTCTCCGAGGGGCTGGCACAGGTTCAGAAAGGCAACCGCTGGGGCTACGTGGACAAGAAAGGCAAGGTGACCATAGACTACCTTTTCGACGAAGTGAAGGAATTCTCGCAGGGCCTCGCGCCGGTGAAGCTCAACGGGAAGTGGGGCTTCATCAAAAAGAACGGCAAATACGCCATCAAGCCCATCTACAATGACACCGGATTGTTCACGGAAGGGCTCGCGCCTGTCCGGACCGATGCCAAGGAAAACACCTGGGGCTACATCAACAGCTCCGGAAAGATGGTCATCCCGGCGCAGTTCGACGAGGCGGGGTCCTTCAGCGGCGGCCTGGCCCCCGTGTTGGATGACACGAAGTGGGGGTACATCGACAAAAAGGTGAAATTCGTCATCAACCCTCAGTACGCCGCCGCCCTTCCATTTGCCGATGGACTTGCTGCCGTGAGGGCGGGGCAAAAGTGGGGGTACATCAACACCGAAGGTAAAAACGCCATACAACCGCAATTCCTGGGCGCGGTGAGCTTCTCCGGCGGCTATGCCCTAGTGAGCACCGACGGATTTAACTGGGTCTACATCAACAAAAAGGGGGAAAAGGCCATTGAATCGGCGGGAACGTTTGTAGGCAATTGGTCCCCCCCCGATATACGCCTGGGCATGTGCCAAGATCTTGTTACGATTCACAGACCCTACGCCATTTACAATCTGACCTTCAACACCCTACGGGTGGAGGCCGATACCTCCTCTAAATATTTCTCCCAGTTCAACAACCTCGTGATTTACCCGCACACGAGTTACACCACCGGATGGCCCACAGAACATCCGAAAGCCCTCTACAACGGGTTCCTGCACTTTTCGATCGTAGACGAGAATAAACGAAATCTGTGGAAGTTCCGCGTATGGATGTTCACCTGGACCAGAACTGACCCCTACCCGATCACCGTATGCGCAGGCCTGACTCTGCTACCCGATCCTGATTTCGGCCAGACTTCACTGGACAAATTTTGGGGCGACCCCCTTGGGGATTCTGTCATGTTCGACAGAGGGGTAAAGATCCGTGGCACCAAGTTCAAAGCCTATTTGTCGACGGCCGTTGAGGCGGGTGGGCCTATCTACTGGCGAGCGCCGATAGCCATCATGGTCCTGCCGACGGATGTGCCTATGCCGAAACCGTATTCAGACTAAAAAAAGGGGGGGTCCCATGAACACGAAGCTGTTAATCAAAGCCGTCGCTGTTATCGTCCTGATCCTTTCATTGCCCTTGTGCGCCGCCGGTCAGTCCATCTATCACGATCCGGGCGACAAGGTTTACAAATATTACTTTCGCGGAGAACTCAGCCTCCAGAACATTGTCCCCGTGTACGTATACAATTTCACCCCTTACGAGATCCACTTGAACGAAGAGATGATGAAAAACTGGTACATGCCGAAGACGATACCCCCGAAATCCATGGCAATGGGCTTCAGCAACTACTGGATTATTGTCTATGCGAAACGCCCATTTGGCGGAAAGCCCATTCCATTTGATGTGAATTACACATACAGCATCCGCGATGAAAAGGGCGAGCCCTATCCCCGATTCGCGATCCATTTGCAGAACATCAACACAGATGTCAGCCCACCTCCCAAGACGGGCTTCGGGTCCTACTTGAAAATGGGCTCCAGCGCGCTAGGTCTGCTTGGAATGATCCCTGAGATTGGAATCGCTTTCAGAACAGCGAGGTTCATCTTCAATGCGACTTATTTCGTTATAAATCATATGCCGGTGGCCGAGACAAATTGGTACATGTCAAGCTATCCTCTCACCAGCCTGAAGACAAAAGAGTGCACCCCGGCATTTACATGGTACTGTGACTACTGCTTTGACCCCGATTACAACAGCAAATGTACCGATAAGGATAAGACCACTTGCACTGCAAGTTTTGATTCTTTCTTTGCGCACACGGACCCCGAGACTTGCCAGGAAAACAACACCCCGGATCGAAGCAGCGGGTATGTTATCGGTGCGGCGGGTTACGCAGGAGCTTATCCGTTTATGAATTACCCCGACGGTGAGGGAGTTCAAAGTCAGGATTCATCCCCAAAACCCCTGCCGGTAGGATATCCAACTTACGGTTACTATGGCCAGCACTTTTCCGTTTCCGTCTGGCGTTACGCCGACTATCACGCCATCGATATCCTGATGAAGGTACGGCCGCTGCAAGAGCAGGGGGTCGCCGCGCAAAACGCCAAGCTGCAG
>JAPLJU010000098.1 GCA_026388445.1 Deltaproteobacteria bacterium | reverse complement strand
GAGGCTGATTTCATGATCCGCCTCCCTTCTTCCCCTTTACCCTCCAACCTTTTTTAGAAAACAGCCTTCAAGGAGGTGTGATGCTGCCGGAACTCACGGATGAGCAGAAAATGCTCAGAGAGATGATTGCATCTTTCGCGAAAAACGAAGTCGCGCCGCTTGCCTACGAGATCGACCGGGAGGAGCGCTTCCCGGAGGAGAGCTTCAGACGACTGGCAGAACTCCAGGTGCTGGGCATTACCGCCCCGGCAGAATATGGAGGTGCCGGCGCGGGCTACATGGAGATGTGCATCGTCACCGAAGAGCTCGCCGTCCACTGCGGATCGACGGCCGCCACCTACGCGGATCATGCCGATCTCTGCGTCGACAATATCCGTAGAAACGGCCGCCCGGATCAGCTCTCAAGATACCTTCCGCCCCTGTGCGGCGGAAATCTCATCGGGGGGCTGGCCATGACGGAACCCTCGGCAGGCTCCGACGTCATGTCCATGAGGCTCCGGGCGGAGGAAAAGGCGGGTGACTATGTCCTCAACGGCACGAAGACCTTCATCACCAATGGGCCCGTCGGCGATGTCTTCATCGTTTACGCCAAGACGGCCCCGGAGAAGAAAGCCCACGGTGTGACCGCCTTCATCATCGAAAAGGATTTTCCCGGTTTCGAGAGAGGGAAAAAATTCGAAAAAATGGGTTGGCGGGGATCCCCCACGGGCGAGCTGGTTTTTCAGGACTGCCGGGTCCCCGCAGGAAATGTTCTCGGGGAGGTGAACAGCGGCGCCCGGGTCCTGATGGGCGGGTTGAACACAGAGCGGATTGTACTGGGGGCCATGTCTCTGGGCCTATCGCGCGGGGCCTTTGAATACGCACTCCGGTATGCAAAGGAACGCGTGCAGTTTGGAAAACCGATTGCGGCCTTCCAGTTGATCCAGGCAAAACTGGCCGACATGGCCATGGAAATCGAGTTGTCACGCCTGATCACTTATGAAGGGGCCTACATGGCGGACCGGGGGGCTCATCGTGATCTCAACCTCCTTGCGGCATATGCCAAGCTCTACACCTCCGAAGTCGCCATGCGTGTCACGACGGAAGCCGTGCAGATCCTGGGCGGCTACGGCTACATGAAGGAGTTTCCCGTTGAGCGTATGATGCGGGACGCCAAACTTCAGACGATCGGCGGCGGCACTTCGGAAATACAGCGATTGATTATCGCACGTGAAATTTTGAAATAAGGTCTCTCAACAGATGCGGCTCAAACAAAAGGCAGAGGGAAAGTGCCCTTCTGCCTTTTACATTTGCAGCCTATCAGATACCTTATGAATCCTCACTCACCGCCGTCGGGTGGCGGCTGATGAAGCGGGATCCCTTACTCCGTCGACTGCCTCAGGCGCTGCAGGATCTCACGGATGAACTCTTCTCGCTGTTTCAGAAATTTGCGAAAATCGCGCTGATCCGTGTTCGCAATCTCAACTCGGAGGTCGGGAAGGTATCTCTCGATAAAGGCCACGAGCGCTTCAATTTCCTCGTGGGTCAGCTCCAGTTTTGACATGACGCGCCTCCTTTCCTTTCTTCTCCAGAAAGATGAAAGCCCTGTTCGCCTACCTCCAGATTATTTCTTTAACTGTGCCTTCGAGACACCGAGGGGGTATATGGGGAAGACTTCGAACTTCAAAACGTCGATCCAGGCGGCTCTCGCCGCGATGAGCCCCACCTCATCGGTGTCGACCACGTAAATCGTCCTCAAGCCCTGCAGATCGTAAAATTCTGATACGACTTTGATCTCCTTCGGCCACTCCCATTTTGCTCTTCTTGTCCTGACTTCTTTTTCGTCCCCGGGCTCCCACGTGCAGATCATCATGAAAAGCATACGATCACCTCCTTGCCTTTTTTCAAACCAAGGTTTTCGCCCTCAAGACACCCTAGAAAACTATTCTTACCTCTCCCCTTGGGGAGGTCTCTGCGATCATGAAGACTGTTTCGAAGAAGTTTATCCGGGTCGTCGAACGTTCGAAGGAAGGAGACGTGTAAACAGATTTAACTGGATCAGCCTGAACAGAAATTTATGAGAATCGAGAACTTGATGGAGACGTGAACAGTAGAGATGCCTGAGCCGGGTCGTTTCTGGAAGAGTATTGTAACTAGTTGAAAATTAACATAGAAATTTTGCGAAAGTCAATGTAAAAGTACGTATCGGTAACAAAAAAGCACAATCTCTATCGGGATTATGCGTTGACGGGGACAGGTTGATGAAAAAGCCCATAGAACGTCTCATCCAAAAAGACGCCTTTCTCGGGCCCTACAGGAAAATCCTTCAAAGACGGCTCAAAAGGACAATCGATACGGAGTCGAGGCTCACGGGGGGGAAAATGAGCCTCGCGGACTTTGCCTCCGGTCATGAATACTTCGGTCTTCATTTTCGGGAGGGCCGCTGGGTTTTCCGGGAATGGGCGCCCAACGCCTCGGCCCTCTGTCTCGTCGGGGACATGACGGATTGGAAGGAAAAGAAGGCCTTCGCCCTAGAACGCATCAGCAAAGACGGCATATGGGAGCTCACCCTCCCGGCCGATGCCCTGAGTCACGGGGATCTCTATCGCCTGCGGATTGAATGGCCCGGTGGAAAGGGCGACCGCATCCCCGCCTGGACCCGCCGCGCTGTCCAGGATCCGAAAACCCTCATCTTCAACGCCCAGGTCTGGTCGCCGCCCTCACCTTACCCGTGGAGAAACCCGGAATTTCGCTGCCCGCCGGGTCCCCGCCTGGTCTACGAGGCCCATGTGGGCATGGCGCAGGACGCCGAGCGGGTCGGGAACTGCAGGGAATTCACCGAGAATATCCTGCCCCGGATCTCGGAGGCCGGCTACAACACCATCCAGCTCATGGCAGTCCAGGAGCACCCCTACTACGGGTCCTTCGGTTACCAGGTCTCTAATTATTTTGCCGCATCATCCCGCTTCGGTACCCCCGAAGACCTCAAGGAACTTGTCGATGCCGCACACGGCCTGGAGATCGCCGTCATCATGGATATCATCCATTCCCATGCCGCCTCCAATGAGGTTGAGGGGATCGGTCGTTTTGACGGCACGCTCTATCAATTCTTCCACGAAGGGGAACGGGGCTATCACCGGGCCTGGGACTCGCGGTGTTTCAACTATGGGAAACCCGAGGTTCTTCACTTCCTTCTCTCCAACTGCCGCTTCTGGCTCGATGAATATCACTTAGACGGATACCGTTTCGACGGCGTCACCAGCATGCTCTACCTGCACCACGGCCTGGAAAAAGCTTTCATCTCCTACGACGACTATTTCGACGAAAGCGTTGATGAAGCCATGGGGATCCCGGACTACTGGATCAAACTCACGAAAGATTTACCCGATGAGGAGTGGCCGCTGGCTCACCTGTGGCACGAATTGAACAACCGGCGGGAAAGTGAAAAAACGATCAGCTACGCCGAATCCCACGATCAGGCTCTGGTGGGCGACAAAACCATCATTTTCCAGCTCATAGACGCCGATATGTATGACCACATGATGGTGGGGGATGACAACCTCCGCGTCGACCGCGGGATGGCACTCCACAAGATCATCCGCCTGATCACGCTGGCCACGGCCGCCGATGGCTATCTCAACTTTATGGGCAATGAGTTCGGTCATCCCGAGTGGATCGATTTCCCCCGCGAGGGGAACAACTGGTCGTACAAATACGCCAGGCGGCAGTGGAGTCTCGTGGATAACCCGAACCTGAAATACCGGCTCCTCGCCCTTTTCGACAGGGACATGATCGATATGGCCAGGCGCTTCGAACTGCTCGGTATCAACAGGCCGTACCTCGTGCTGGAGCACGGCTCCGACAGGGTCCTGGCCTTCACGAGGGCGGGGCTTTTGTTCGTGTTCAACTTCCACCCCACCCGGTCTCACGCCGACTATCGCTTCGAGGTGCCACCCGGCAGATACGAGATCATCCTGGACAGTGACGATTTAAAGTACGGCGGTCACGGAAGACTGAAGAAAGACCAGGGGCATTTTACGATCCCTGAAAAAAAAGACGGGCAGCTGAGGCACACAATCAGCCTCTACCTGCCCACGCGAACGGTCATTGTCCTCCAGTGTCACTGACTAAACCGCGGCTTTTCCCGCCGGATTCTTGACCTCTCTTCATCGTCCATGATGCAGCCCGTCAGGCACTTCTCGAGGCAGTCCCCCCTGCATGGCTCGACGTGGATGGTCACTGTCGAGTCCCGGTATTTCTCCCTGATCCGACCGGAGATCTCCTGGGTCAGCCGATGGGCCTCATCAACGGACATCTTTGAGTCCACCTGGATGTGGACTTCGATAAAGCGGAAATGCCCGGCCTTCCGGGTCCTCATCTGGTGAAAGCCCCTAATGACGGGCCTTTGCTCCAAAATCAGGCTTCGTATCCATGCCGCTTCCTCTCTGGGGAGCTGAACGTCCATGAGGTCCCTTGCGGACTGAACGGTCAGGTTGTAGGCCGCCCCCAAAATGATGGCGGCGACGGCGAAGGCCGCGACGGGGTCCAGCCAGTCCAGGTAAAGATCGGGCCAGGATTGTCTGCCGATCCCGATGATCGCGAGACTCATAAGGACGCCGGCGGAGGTATAGACGTCGGTCCTGAGATGCCAAGCGTCGGCCTGGAGGGCCACGGAATCCGTTGCCCGTCCCACCCGGAAAAGATTCTCCGATACGACCCAATTGATAACAACGGATGCCAGCATGACGAAAACACCCCAGCCCACGGCCTCCAGCGGCTCAGGGTGGATGAGCTTCCGGGCGGCCTCGTAGATGATCCAGATCGCGGCAATGAAGATGAGCAGAGCCTCCACGGTCCCGGAGATGTTCTCGATCTTCCCGTGTCCGAAGGGATGCTCCTCGTCGGCGGGGATGCTCGATGTTTTGACGGACATGAGGGCGATGACGGCCGCAAGGAGGTCAATACCGGAGTGGATTGCCTCGGAAATGATCGAGACAGACCCGATCAAAATGCCTACAACGATCTTCGCGGTCATGAGGGTGATGTTGGAAATCACCGACATGAGGGCGGCAGATATTTTACGGCGGTCCTGTGACATGGACGACTCTTAGTATTTTTTTGTCATATTTGTAGCGTGCCGGGGGACTAATGACAAGCTTAAAATGCCTCCTACGCCCCTCGCACACCGACGTATTTGGCCTCGATTGCCCCGACCATGAATCGAAAAATGGGTCAGGCTTAAAGAGCCTGACCCACTGATATCATATGTGCCCGCGGCACGGTTTATTACCAAGCCTTCATGCCTCAAACCCCGAAAAATTGAATGGCGATCCCGCACAGGCAGATCGTTCCCCCTGCAAGGGCGTGTGTGTATCTCTCAAGCCCCTTCATGGGGATCAAGCTTACACCTCTCATCGAAACGAGAACGATGCCCATCATGGTCGCAATGGTGACCCCTCCGAAGACACCCGCTACCCATAAAAGGCCGGAGAGGCTCTCTTTTGCCGCCGGATACATGAGGACCGGGATCAGGGGTTCGCAGGGACCCAGGACGAAAATGGTGAAGAGGACCCAGGGGGTGATCCGCGCGTTTCCGTCATGGACGTGGGCGTGATCCGTCCCGTGTATATGTTTATGGGTGTGCGGCATGCCGTCTTCGTGGATATGGACATGCTCGTGCGGGCGATTTCTCCAGGCCTTCCTGAGTCCCCAGACAAAGTAAACAAGCCCGAAGGCGATAAGAGCCCAGGCCGCAAGGTCGCCCCGAAGGGCCTCGATCCCCTCGATCCTCGTCACGGCAATGCCGAGGGCAATCCCGGCGAGGCCCAGGATGACAGAACTCCCGATGTGGCCCATACCGCAGAGCAGTGTGATCCAGGCGGTTTTGGCCTTCGACCACCGCCTTGCACGCGCCATGACGACAAAGGGCAGATAGTGATCCGGCCCCAGGAGGGTGTGGAAGAACCCCAGGGAAGCCGCGGTGACGGTAAGTAAAGCCATCTCCTGCGACAGCATGATTGAATCCTCACGACTTCATGAGCTTTGTGAACTCTAGAGTTTCCAGGGCCTTGCCGTTATTATGGGATATGCGGCCGCTAAAAAAATCGTGAAAATGCAGGTAGGGCTCATTCAGACTGCAGTGATGTGATAAACGCATCGGCCTCGGCGATGGCGCTCTCCATCGCGCGTACCAGATTGTCCACGTTCGTCTGAACACTGACCAACTCTCCGCTCAGTCCGGCGATAGCCCTGGCGTTCAGATTGTGCTTCATGAACAGGACTTGGTCGCGCAGGGGGGCCAGAGCGGGTTCCAGTTTGGCTTCGGCCTTCTTCATGGCCTTAATAAGTTCCTCGTATTTCTTTTTTGTAACGTCGTATTTCTTCTGGCTCGACTTCCGCAATGTGTCACTGGAGTACTGCTTGATTTCCGAGCGCCATTCGCTGAATAGCGTTTCGGACACATCCTCTACTGCACTGATACGCTTACGCACTTCGGCGGCCTTGGACTCGCTCTTCTGCCAAGTCGCATTGAGTTTGTTGTATTCTTTCTCCAGGTCACCGCCTTTGAAGTTGACAACGCTCTTGTACTGTTCCATGGCTGTCAGGAATTGTTGCTTTGTTTCATTCTGCGTGTCACGCGCCGCCTTGACGCGGTCCACCATAATGTCGCGTTTGTGAACGCCCATCTTTTCCATAGTCCCGTAATACATGGTGCTGCAGCCGCCAAATCCGAGAATGACGGCAGCAAGAATGAACAATCGAATTATCATGTGCATCTCCTTTATTGCCGGAACCTGTGGCCAAACAAGAGCGGCAGAAACACGAAGGCATTCTTTACGTACTGGTGAGGCCTCGCGAGTTGCACCAATGCCTTGAACAGATGAGCTGTCATCGTAAGCGATCTTTCATAGACGGAGGGTGGGGTTCGAGGAGTTGCAAGTATTCAGTTTCAAGTGTTAAGTAACCGCATTCGCGGAGTTTTAAGTTTTACACCTTCGGTGAGTTTTTTTCGTACCATGCAAT
>JAPLJU010000207.1 GCA_026388445.1 Deltaproteobacteria bacterium | reverse complement strand
GGGAGAGACGATCTTCATGACCACAGGGAAACCGATCTCCCCGGCAATGGATGCGGCCTCCTCCTCGCTGCCTGCCAGTCGGGCGTGGAGCGTATTAAAACCGTAGCATTTCAGGATCTCGTTCCCCTCGAGCTCTCCAATGTGCGTCTTCCCCGAAGCAAGGCAGCCGGCGATGATCGCAGCGGCACGTTCCTTGTCATGAGCGAAGGTCCACTCCGGCAGTTCCTCGCGGTTGAGCCACCCTGTATACCGGTAGAGGGCCCCCATGGCCTTCGCCGCGTTTTCCGGGAACTGGTAGACAGGGTAGCCGTGCTTCTGGAGGTACTTCACCCCCGGCGACACGTCGACCACCCCCATGAAACAGCAGATGATCGGCTTGTGGGTTCCCCGGGCCACCCGAACGATGGCCTCGGCCGTACCCAGAGCATTCGTCATCGACTGGGGCGTGAGAATCACGAGGGCCCCGTCCACCCCTTCGTCCTTGATGACCGCCCATAAAGCATTTTCGTAACGATCCTGAGTCGCGTCGCCGATGACATCCACGGGATTGCGGATGCTGGCCGCCGAGGGCAGATGGCGGGCCAGATTCTCGATGGTTTCCTCACTGAACTGGGCAAGCTCGAGGTCCGCCGAGACCGTCATATCCGTGGCAAGTATCCCGGGCCCGCCTGCATTCGTGATGATAGCCACGCGCTTCCCACCGGGGAGCTTCCTGCGGAGTTTCCCCAGGGGACTTTCCTGCTTGTAGGCAAAGGCATTGGCAAAATCGAAGAGCTCGTTGACCGATTCCGCCCGGATGATCCCCGATTGCTTGAAGATCGCTTCGTAGATGGCCTCGGTCCCCGCCAGGGCCCCTGTATGCGAGGCGGCCGCCCTCGCCCCCGCTCTCGTCCTCCCGGATTTGACGACGAGGACCGGCGTGGGCCTGCTTCCGGAGGTGACCTCCTTGGCCATGGCGATGAACGCCTCACCCTTCCGAAGCTCCTCGATGTAAATCATGATGACGGCCGTGTCGGCATCCTCGTGGAGATACTGGAGAAGATCAATTTCATCCACGTCGGCCTTGTTGCCGATGGAGATGAACTTGGAAAAACCGAAACCCCGGTCCGCGGCAAAATCGAGAACGGCCGTGCAGAGAGCACCGCTCTGGGATATGAAGGAGATATTGCCTGGGCCGGGCATCCGGGCGGAAAAGCTCGCGTTCATGCTGACCCGGGGAAGAGGGTTGATGACCCCGAGGCAGTTCGGGCCGACGACACGGACTCCGGCTTCGCGGCAGATCGAGACAATCCTGTTTTCCATTTCAAGGCCTTTTGCCCCGACTTCCCGAAACCCCGCTGCAACGATGACAATCCCCTTCACGCCCTTCCGGACGGATTCTTCCACGGCCTTAAGGGTCGCCCCGGTCGGAAGGACGATGATGGACAGGTCCACGGCATCGGGGATCTCTCCGATCGTGGGATAAGACCGCATACTCAGGATTGACTTCGCCGCGGGATTGACGGGGTACAGTGTCCCCTTGTAGCCGCCCTTCAGGATATTGGCAAAGATGTCATATCCCACCTTGCCGGGGGTGGTGGAAGCCCCGATCACGGCAATGGCCTTAGGGGAGAAAATAGCGTCGAGGCTTGTCATCACGATCGTCCTCTTCTACCTCTTCTTGCCGGAATAGTCGTACCAATGCCGCGAATTGTAGGTCTCCTTGACAATCCGGGCCGCGAGATCGATATCGATATTGTTCGTGTTGATGACGAGATCGTAATTCGTTGGATCCATCATGTCGGCCTGGAAGTATTTTTGGATGAAGGCCTTCCGGTCCGCATCTGTTCTCATCACCTGCCGTTTCGCCTCTTTTTCGGAGGCGCTGTAAGTGCGCATGACGTTCTGGACCCTCACCTCCAGCGGCGCAACGACGAGCACGCGCAGGCACACCTCCTTGGGTAAAATATAGCTGGCGCCCCTGCCGACGATGACGGCATGTCCGTGGGCCCCGATGGTACCGACCACCTGGGTGAGATGCTGGAGGTACTCATAGGACCACATGTGGTTTTCTCCCAGAGCGGTGATCCACTCTTCAAGGATGCTGCGATCTTGCTCGTCAAGGGATTCAACGATCCGCTGGCTCTTGTCGGCATTTGTGGCGATCTTCTCGACGATTTCTTGATCAAAGAGGTCGATGTCCAGGTCCTTGGCCAGTTTCTGGGCCAGGTCGCTTGCCATGGCGCCGGGCAGCCGGGACATGGTGATGACGGGTCGGATCGGCTTTTTGTACTTTTTCTTCTGGTCCATTTGCCATCGTTTGATGTGCTCTTCGATCATCTTGTCAGAGGATCGTTGAATATAGGGTTTTGCTTCCATGAAGTTGCCTCCCCGTTCGGTTGAAAGATCCCTGCCCGCTGGGCGGTTCTTCCCGGTAAAATGTTCATTTGCAAGGATTCTCTTCGGCCTGAGGGTCGAAGGATCCACACGCTGTCCATGACTACGGCTTCTGAGACCGCCCGGTCGTCTCCTGCTTAAACATCATCTTCAGTTCCACGAGTCCGGCGATGGTCCGCCTCTGCATCTCGAAGCCACCCTTCTCGAAAACGTGGAGCATGGGCTCGTTACCGGCCAGGACTTCCGCCGTGAAACCGAGGAGACCCTGGCGCTTGGCCAGGTAGGTGAGATAGGAGAGGAGCTCCTGCCCGATTCCCCTGTTGTGGTAGTCATCCCCCACGGCAAAGGCAATCTCGGCGCTCTGCCGATCGGGGTAGATGTAGTAGCGTCCCACACCGACGAATTGCTCGTTTCCCTTTTGGCCGTCGTCGACGACGGCTACGATCGCCATTTCCTGCGTATAGTCGATGACGACAAGCTCCTGAAGCCTGTCGTGGGGAAGGTCCTGGCGCTTCGAGATGAACCGCAGGTAAAGGCTGCGGTCAGAGAGACGATGGATAAAGTCCTTTAACAGGTGCTCATCAGAGATCTTCATGGGCCTCAGGAAGATATCCATGCCGGTCTTGGTCTTACGGTAGGTCTCCAGTTCCTCGGGGTATCTTCCCTTCTCACCCGGCATGATCGCTTGATCCGGATAGACGAAGCCCGCCTTTTTCGCCTCCTCGACGAGCCATTCCCTGAATTTCGGGTGGGCGACGACGATGAGCGCCATGGCCCGCTCCCGGATGTTCTTGCCATGAAGGTAGGCGATGCCATATTCCGTTACGACATAATGGACGTCCCCCCGGGTCAGCGTCGCTCCCGCGCCCTGGCTGAGCGTCGGAACGATTCGCGAGACGGTGCCATTTTGAGCGGTGGACTGAATCGTCAGGATGGGCTTTCCGCCCCGGGCCCGAACGGCGCCGCGCATGAAGTCGGCCTGGCCGCCCATACCGCTGTGGAAAATCTTGCCGATGGATTCGGCCGTGACCTGCCCCGTAAGGTCGATTTCAAGGGCACTGTTAATAGCGACCATGTTGTCATGCTGGGCGATGAGGAACGGGTTGTTCGTGTAGTCGATTCGCTGGAAACTGATGGCCGGATTGTCATGAAGAAATTCATACGTGGACTGCTTTCCCATGCAGAAAGTGGCCACGGTCTTTCCACGGTTGACGGTCTTGCGGGTGTTGTCGATGACGCCCTGCTTGATCAGTTCGACGATGCCGTCGCTCAAAAGCTCCGTGTGTACCCCGAGATGTTTTTTCCCCGCCAGGTTGGCGACAATAGCATTGGGGATGGATCCGTAACCCACCTGGATCGTGTCGCCGTCCTCGACGAGCTTGGCCACATACTGGCCGATGCGCCGGGTAATTTCCGTGTCCGCTTCCGTCAAATACTCCAAAATCGGTTCGTCATGGGGTATCACGTAATCCACATCTTCCATGTGGATGAAGGTGTCGCCGTGGACCCGGGGCATGTGCCGGTTGACCTGGGCCACCACGATGCCGGCCACCTCTGCGGCGGCCATCACGATGTCCACGCTGACCCCCACGCTCATGTAACCATGCTCGTCGGGCAACGATGTCTGTATGAGCGCCACGTCCACGCGCTCAAGACCCCGGCGGAATATTTCGGGAACCTGGGACAAAAAGACGGGCGTATAATCGGCGAGCCCCTGGTTGACGGCGTTGCGGGTGCTGTCGCCGATGAAGAAGGAGTTGTGGCGGAAATTCTCCTTGAACTTTTCTGTAGCATAGGGGGCCACACCGAGAGACCAGATGCTGAGCACCTCAGCATCGAAAAAGGCCTTCGGGTGGGACTGGACGTAACGGATGAGACCCTGGACGAGGTACTGGGGCTCGGCACAGGCCGAACCGATAAAAATGGTGTCCCCCCGGTGGATGTTCGTAAACACCGCCTCCTCGGACGCGAATTTTTCAGGATATTGCTTTTCCCAGTCTTCGAGGGTTATCATGCCATTTCCCTGCTACTGAAGGCCTTGACCGGAGCCACTCCGTCCTTAACGCACCTTGCCCCCCGTCACCGGGTCTTTATCAAAAGATACCAGGGCCAGGCCGCCTTTCCCGGCGTCGGTGGCGAGCAGCATCCCGCGGGATTCGACACCCATGAGCTTCGTGGGCTTCAGGTTCACCACGACGACGATACTTCTCCCCACGAGGTCCTCGGGCTTGTAGTCCTGGAGAATCCCCGCCACGATGGTACGCACCTCGCCGCAATCGATCTTGAGCTTCACGAGTTTCGCCGATCTGGGCACGGCCTCGGCTTCCAGGATCTTCGCCACGCGGAGGTCGAGCTTCTGGAACTCCTCATAGCTGATATCCGGCAGGCTTTCGAACGTCTTCACGGGCGCCTCCTCCTCTTTCTTGTACTCGACCCTCGGGAAGAGGGCCTCGCCACGGACCACGGCGCTTCCGGGCTTGAGACCACCCCACTTTCGGATGTCATCGAAATGAA
>JAPLJU010000271.1 GCA_026388445.1 Deltaproteobacteria bacterium | reverse complement strand
GCTCCAGGCCAACGATAACAGCAAGGTGCTATCTGCCTGGGTGGAGATCAGACCGCCCTCAACGACCCTCTCTGTAGATCGTAAAATAGAATTGACCCCATATCGTAATGTAAAACTGACCCCCTGATGGCGTAGAATCTCCTTCCGGGAATGGGATAACGAGGGAGGAGGGAAAGGGGGATGTTGAGCGTGTACAAATGGCATCAGGTGAAGGTAATGCGTGGTCAGGGGGCATCGATCAAGAGGATTGCCAGGGATTTGAAGATATCGAAGAATACGGTGCGGCGGTATTTGCGGGACGCGTCGCCGCCGGTGTTCAAGGGTCGGAAGCATGATCGGGCGCTTGACACGTACGAGGAAGAGATTCTGGGAATGATGAAGAAACGGTACATAGGCACCCGGATCTACAAGGAGCTGAAGGGGAAGGGATACGGGGGCTCCTTGAGCGCGGTGCATAAGCATCTTCAGAGGTTGCGGACAGAAGCGGTGATTCGTGAGAAGGCGACGACGCGGTTCGAGACGGCGCCGGGCCGGCAGATGCAGTACGACTGGACGGAGTGGACGCTTCCCGTATCGGGACGGTCGGTGACGGTGTATTTTCACGAGGTGGTCTTGGGGTACAGTCGGAAGAAGTTTTATGCGTGGTCGTTGCGGATCCGGGTGCAGGATGTGATCCGTGTGATCGAGCGGGGCATACGGTATTTTGGGGGTGTTTGTCCGGAGCTGGTGATCGACAATCCCAAGCAGGAGGTGGTGACGCACAAGAAGAGTGGTGTCGTGTGTTACGCTGACGAGTTTCTGAGATTTTGCGGGCTGTACGGGATGGAGCCCAATGCCTGCAGGCCCTACCGAGCCCGGACGAAGGGGAAGGTGGAGCGGCCGTTTTATTACCTGAAGGAGCAGCTTCTTCGGGGGCTTGAGGTGTCGGATCTTGCCGAGTTGGACGGCCTGTTGGAGGCATTCACCCTTCATTACAACGCCCGTCCCCACAGCAGTTTGAAGGAATCGCCGGATGCGCGGTTCGAGAGAGAGACGGTTCATCTGCGACCGGTTCCCTCCGTGGATCCGGCATTCATCTACACCAGAGAAACCCGAAAGGTCAGCAATGACGGCTATGTTTCCTGGGACGGTCGTCTGTACCCTGTTCCCATGGACTTCTGCCTCCGTGGCGCACTGGTGGAAGAGGTCCTGGGGCGCACGATGCGGGTGTATGATCTTTCCGGAAACGTGATTGCGGAACATGCCGTTCGTCTGTTCGACAAGGGGCGACCGGAGCACCCCGAGCATGCGGCGATCAACGATGCCTGTCTGAAGAAGAAGGAATCGCACTGGGCCGGCCTGATCCGGACGTTCGTGGAACGTTTTCCGGATCAGGGGGATACCTACGTGGCGGGCCTCCGGAAGAACACAACGGTGAACATGTCCTGGCATCTGGAGGAGATCCTGGGGTTCAGTCATTTTTACAAAAAAGATGAGATCGCTGCTGTTTTGGATGAGTGCATCCGGTTGGGGGCCTACCATAAGAACACGGTCAAGCGGCTATTGGGGGAGCGGGATTTTCAGATTCCCCTATCGGCTCTTGAGGGTTTGCCTATGTGCAGAGCGGCCTTGGATATTACCAGATCGCTGTCCGCTTATCATGTGGAGGTGAGCCATGCATGAGCTGACAGCGCAATTGGAACATTACTTGAAGGTTCTGCGGCTTCCGGGGATTCTGCTTCACTATCGGGATCTTTCCGATCAGGCGACCCAGAAGAAGCTGCATTACGACGAGTATCTGACCCTGGTTCTGGAAGCAGAGGTGCACCGCAAGCAGGAAGCCTCGGTCAAGACCAAGGTGACCACGGCGCGGTTTCCCTATGTCAAGACGATCGAGCAGTTCGACTTCTCCTTTCAGCCCTCATTGAACGAGAAGGAGATCGCCCGGCTGGGTTCCCTGGCGTTTATAGAAGCGAAGGGCAACGTCATCTTCCTGGGTCCTCCAGGTGTGGGGAAAACCCACCTGGCCGTCGGCCTGGGCGCCAAGGCCTGCATGGCCGGATACCGCGTCCTATTCCTGACCGTCCAAAAGCTCCTGGAAGAACTTACCATCGCCAAACGGGAAGGAAATCTCATTGGGAAAATCCTCGCCTACGGGAGACTTCACCTTTTGATCATCGACGAAATGGGATACACGCCCATCAACCGCGATCAGGCAAATCTCCTGTTTCAACTGATCTCCATGCGATATGAAAAAGGGTCCATCATCCTGACCAGCAACTATAATTTTGACGAATGGGGAAAGATCTTTGAAGAAACGGTTGCCGCGGCAGCGATTATCGACAGGTTGGTCCACCATGCAAACATCTTCTATGTCAACGGAAGCAGCTATCGACTCAAAGACAAACTGAAAAAGGAAAAAACAATCGCATGAATGCTTTCGAGGAACACATCAGGAAACCGTTCGCAAGAATGATAACCCAGGGGACGACAAGAAAACCCGGGACGGCAGGTATCCACAGCCATCCCAAAGCGGCCCCTGCAAAGCACGGCGGAGGGATGGCTGTGGATACCTGCAGCCATCGTCAATCTCTAACCACATAGCTATGAAGGGGGGTCAATTTTATTTTCCGATAGGGGGTCAAATCTCTTGACAAACAACAGCCCGCCAATCATTGCGGGACAACCGATGGGATTCTCTATAAGCAGGGCCGTGTTGACGGAAAAAATCCGC